>NZ_SDLS01000011.1:0-249308 GCF_004522315.1 Amycolatopsis sp. CFH S0740
CCAACTTCTGCCGACGAATTTCTGACGCAGGACACTAGCGGTAAAGGCGCGCATTCCCGGGAGCGCAGAGGTAGGCGCGTGTCTTCCGGCGACCTTCGGGGCGGACGCGTGTTTTCCAGCGACTCGTGCGTCAGGCCAGGTCCGTGCGATCGATCCGAGCCATGCGACGAATCCGGACGGCCCAAGGAACCCAGGCTGCGCCAAAAATCCAGACGGTTCGAGCCGTCCGGCGCTCCCTGTGCCTGCTCCGGACGAGAAACTGGACACGGCCACCGCAACCCGGCTGAGTGACCTGACCGGCGAGGTGCATCGGCCAAGAGCGCGCGGCTCGAGCAGTGCACGGGACCGGCCTCGCGCACTCGGCTCGCGCTGTGTCCTGCGCGGAAACCGCACCGCGGACCAGAATCTCGCGACAGAGCCGCCTGCCCCTGCGACCCGTGCACCAGACGCGCGTTTGCCGGCGAAGATCATCCCGCAGGTCTAGTCAGCGCGTGGTCCCGGGCAGTTAAGATCGGCGTTTATCCGGTCTTTATCCGCCCGGCGTTGTACTGGCGCTCGTGAGGAGAAGCTGAATGCGAGTGCTCGTGGCCGAAGACGAGCGGATGCTGGCCGACTCCGTCACGGAGGGCTTGCGGCACCTGGGCATGGCAGTCGACGTCTGCTACGACGGTGACGCCGCGCTCGAACGCGTCGCCGTCCATCGGTACGACGTCGTGCTGCTGGACCGAGACCTGCCGCGGGTGCACAGCGACGAAATCTGCCGAAGGATCGCCGGCGACGGCAGCGAGACCCGGGTGCTGATGCTGACCGCCGCGGCGGGTATTCGCGACCGGGTCGAAGGGCTCGGTCTCGGCGCGGACGACTATCTCACGAAGCCGTTCGCGTTTGCCGAACTTGTCGCGAGGGTGCACGCCTTGGCGAGGCGGGCACGACCCTCGTTGCCGCCGGTGCTGCACGGTGCGGGCGTCGAGCTGGACCCAGCCAAGCGGTTCGCGTCGCGCGACGGTCGGCCGTTGTCCTTGTCTCCCAAGGAATTCGCCGTGCTGGAGGTGCTGCTGCGGGCCGAGGACCGGGTCGTCAGCCCGGAAGAGCTGCTGGAGAAGGCATGGGACGAGCACGCCGATCCGTTCACGAACACAGTGCGGATGACGGTCATGACGCTGCGGAAGAAACTCGGCCCGCCGCCGATAGTCCACACGGTTCCCGGCGCTGGCTACCGTTTGGCTACCTGAAACGGGCCCGAACCTCGCTGCGCGGTCGCATCGAGCTGGTGTTCCTCGGCGGGCTGCTGGTCGCGCTGGTCCTGGCGTACCCGGTCGGCAAAGGAGTCTCCATGGTGCTCGGGACCTACGTGGACACTTCGTTCTGCCCGCGCGGTACCGCCTGCCGCAACCCGCTGGGCACGATCTTGTGGTTCCTGCCGCTGGCCCTCGTCGTCGTTCTGGCGATCCGCAGCTGGCGCCCGGTGGTGTCGTGGGTGGTGCGGCCGTTGCTGGATCTTTCGTCCACCATCGACCAGCTCGGGCCGCGGAACCTCGGGCAGCGCATGCCGCCGCACCAGACCGAGCGCGAGCTGCGGGTCCTCTCGACAGCGGTCAACGGAATGCTCGACCGCGTCGCGGCCGGCTTCGAAGGTCAGCGCCGATTCGCCGCGAACGCGTCGCACGAGCTGCGCACGCCGCTCGCGGTGCAGCGGACGCTCGCGGAGGTCGCGATCGTCACCGGCGGGGGAGAGGACGTGCGGCGGCTCGCGGCGCAGCTGCTCGTCGTCAACGAACGCAACGAGCAGCTGATCGAGGGCTTGCTGGTGCTGGCCGAAGCCGACCGCGGACTGCCCGGCATGGTCCCGGTCCGGCTTGACGAGCTGGTGGACGCCGTCGTCACCCGATACGGCGATCAGCTGACCGAGCACGAACTGACCCTGCGCCACCACTCGGCCGAGCGCACGGTGCCCGGCGACCCCGTCCTGCTCGAACGGATGATCGCCAACCTCGTGCACAACGCGATCAAGTACAACCGGCCCGGCGGGTGGGTCGAGGTGAACGTCGGCGGCGAGCCGGCACTGAGCGTCCGCAACTCCGGCGACCGAGTGCCTGCCGAGGCGGTCGATTCGCTCTTCCAGCCGTTCCGCAGGCTGACCGCCGAGCGCTTGAACCATCGCGACGGAGCTGGCCTCGGTTTGTCGATCGTGAACTCGGTTGCCACCGCACACCGCGGTCGGGTGTCCGCGGTCGCGGTGCCGGACGGCGGGCTGCGGGTCGACGTCGTGCTGCCGTGATTCAGCCGTACGAGTAGAACCCCTCGCCGGTCTTGATCCCGAGCTTCCCCGCGTCGACGTAGCTGCGCAGCAGGTCCCGCGGCCCGGTCGGCAGGTGCGGATTCTCGTCCGCGTAATGGTTTTCGATGTCCAGCACGACGTCCAGGCCGACCTGGTCCATCATCTGGAACGGCCCGTACGGCAGATGCCAGTTGATCTTGAACATCCCGTCCACGTCCTCCGGCCGCGCGACACCCTCCGCGACGACGGCCAGCGATTCCCGTTTGATCGCAGCCCACACGCGGTTGAAGATGAAGCCGACGCTTTCCTTGCGCGCCTCGAACGGATGAATGCCGAACTCCGGCAACACTCCGAGCAGCGTGTCGAGCACGGTCCGGCCGGTTTCGCCGTCGGACATGAGGTCGACTGCGTTCGCCGTCGGCGGCATGTAGAAGTGGATGTTGCACAGCCGCGATTTGTCGCGCACCTTCTCGGCCATCATCCGCGACGGATACGACGACGAGTTCGTGGCGAAGATGGTGTCAGCGGGCGCGGCTTCGTCGATTTGGCCCCACAGCGGGATTTTGATGTCCAGTCGCTCTGGCACCGCCTCCACGACCAGCCACGCGTCACGCAGCGCGTCCTCGATCGACGCCGCGTCCTCGACCTGGCCGACCTCGCCGCTGCCGCGTTTTTCCAGCAGGACAGGCAACGCTTCCGCCACGTATTCCGCCGCCGCGGCGACCTGTTCGGCGCTCGGGTCGCTGATCCGCACGGTCCCGCCGCGCGAGGCGAACATGAGCGCGATGCGCCTGCCCAGCGTCCCGGCACCGAACACGGTGACCGGCCGGTCGCGGATCTGGTCGAATGTGTACGCGTACGGCATGGCGGCTCACCTTTCGATCTTGAGCCAAGAAGACCACCCGCCCTCGCCCGCCGCAATTCCGCGTTCACCGCCGGGGGACCGGCCGCGTAGAATGCGGCGGTGGTCGAGGTTCGCGAGGTTCGCCGTCTCTGTTACGACTTCGCCCGGAGTACCGGCGGAACCCTGACCGATTTCCGGGTCCCGACCGTCACGCCAAACTTTTGGCAAGCCGTCATCGAGTATTTCGACCGCACGATCTCGGTCGTCGCCGCCAACGACGCGCCGGTGGTCGCGCTCGCCCGGCCGCGCTCGTTCGACTTCACGCCAGCGCGGGAATGGGGGCCGTTGGAGTTCGTCGACGAACCGGACCTGATCGCGGTGCTGGCGCAAATCGAGCAGTTCCAAGTGCTCACGCCAGCTGACCTCGATCGGTCCTTCGTCGCCAAAGATTGGCCACATCTCACGCGGTCCGACGTCGCGTACTGGAAACCATCGACCGTCGGCGAAGCCCTGTTCAATTACTGGGACTGACCTCCCGAACCCCGGTCAGCGGAAAGGTACCGCCACCGGACACCGTGACGGACCCGGAGAACAGATCCCCGTCAACCGTGCCGGTCACGCTCACCTCGAAGCGCACCGGATCAGTCACCAACGCGGTAAAGGCGACCTTTTGGCCGTCGACCGTCCCCGACACGATGGGGACCGTGACCTTCAGCTGCGTGTCAAAAATGGAACCGGACACCTTGGTGCCGTCGGTTGCGAGTTCGAGGAGCAGATCTTTGCTCCCCGCCGGGTGCGTGAACGTGATCTTCCAGTTGCCGTCCGGACCGGTTTCGCCGCTGGCGGGCCAAACCTGCTGAGAAGCGACAGCCACCGGCACCGGAGGCTCGCCGAGCGCCGGTTGCCCAGGCTTCACCGGAACGCCCGCGGAATTCAGAAACCCCGCCATCATCCGGTAGTAGCCGGCCAGGAACAGAATCTCGATGATCTCGGCATGGTCGCGAGTCGCAGCGAGAGCGGCCCAGGTTTCGTCGGACACAAAGACGTTCGCGCACAACTCGTCAACGGCACGCAGCACCGCGTCGTCCTCGGGCGGCCAACTGGCGTCGGGATCGGAGAGAGCCGCGATCTCCGCCTCCGTCGCGCCGCCGCCGAGCGCGGCCGGCGCATGGTTGGCCCACTCGTACGGCGCGTCGCACCGCAGCGCGACGCGAAGAATCGTCAGCTCGCGGATCCGCGGATGCAGTTTTCCCTGGCTCAACAGGTAAGCGCCCAACGCGCCGGACGCCTGCATCACTTCCGGCGCACGGGCGAGAACCTGGATCACGGTGTCCGCACCGAGTTTCGCCAGCTTTTGCTGATCAGGATCCATCTCGTCGAGTTCGAGCGGCGGGATGCGGGGAATCGTCGCGTGCGGCATGTCAGTTTCCTTCCGCGGGCAGGCGGTCGAGCGCCGCCTGCGCTTCGTCAAGGCTGAGCTGCGGATGCGAGTAGATGTCGATCAGGGCGCGGGCGAGCATGTTGTCGCCAGCCGGGCTGAGGATGTCGATGCCCGCCGCACGGGAAATGTGCTGGTGCAGCACGGTGATCGACAACGCCATCGCGGTGCCGATCGCGGCGCGGACCTTGGGCTCGACCGTCGGCGGATCCGTCCGTTGCCGATCAGCGGCGACAAGCCGGTTCGTGCCGAGTTCGACCATCTCGTCGAACAACGGCGCGACGCCGCCCTCGACCAGCGCCCGGACGAGATAGTCGCGGTACGGCCCGACAGCGACCCGTGCCGCCGCGACAGGATTCGCGGTGACGCTGGTGGCCAGGTCGTCCGGCACCTGGTCGTTGAGCTCGCGGAGGAGCTTGATCAGGTGCGCGTCGCACGCCTCGCGGAGCGCCTGCTTGGACCCGAAGTGGTGCCGCACCAAGCCCAGCGACACCCCGGCTTCCACCGCGATGCCGCGGATCGTGGCGCGCTCGAAGCCGTGCTCGCCGAAGTGCCGCATCGCCGCGTCGCGGATACGGGCACGCGCGGTCAGGTCGTCGGGGTCGGTCATGGCATCTTCGCTATACGCATGAACAGTACGCTACACGCACGTATAGCCTTCGCGCTACTGTGAAGCGGCGGGAACCCCGTAGTCCCCGCGCTGACGCTGGTCAGAACTGCTTTTCGCCGCCGTCGACGTAGATGTTCGCGCCCAGGATGAAACTGCTCTGCTCCGACGCGAGGAACAGCACGGCCTCCGCAACCTCGCGCGGCGTTCCCATCCGTCCAAGCGGAACCCGTGCCGCGAAACTCGCCCGAGCCTCGTCGGCCTTGTCCGCGCCGACCGCCTTCTCGAGCACCGGCGTGTCGATGGTGCCAGGCGAGACCACGTTGACCCGGATGCCGCGGTCCTTCAGCTCGTTGGCCCAAGTCCGGGCGTAGGAACGGAGGGCAGCTTTCGACGCCGAATACGTTCCGAACGACGCGAGACCGTCATCGGCGCGCACTGACGAATTCAAGATCACCGATGCACCCTTGTTGAGCAGCGGCAACGCTTTCTGCACGGTGAAGAGCGTGCCGCGAACGTTGGTGGTGAAGACCTGATCGAAGTGTTCCGGAGTGGTCTCCTCCAGGCTCGCAAAAGATCCCGCCGCCGCGTTGGCGAAAACGATGTCGAGTCCCTTGCCTCGGGCGCGAACTGCGTCGTAAAGCCGATCGAGGTCGCCCAGATCGGCGATGTCACCCGCAACCGCGGTGGCCGACCCGATGGTCTTCGCGGCCGCGTCCAGCGCGCCCTGATTCCGGCCGGTGATGAAGACGTGCGCGCCCTCGGCAGCGAGCCGTTCGGCCGCGGCCAGGCCGATCCCGCTGCTTCCGCCGGTGACGACTGCTGTCTTGCCCTCGAGCTGTCCCACTGCTGACCTCCGCATTATTCGGTACCGATCGGTACTTAAGGCGACCGTAGCACTTCTGAACCGATCGGTACTGAAGGGGTATGCTGACGAGGTGACCAGTCAGGACAAGGCGCACATCGGCCGACCGCGCGGATTCGACGCCGACGAGGCGCTCCGGCGCGCCATGCTGGTGTTCTGGGAGCAGGGCTACGAAGGGGCCAGTCTGGCCGATCTGACCGGGGCCATGGGCATCACGAAAACCAGCATGTACGCGGCTTTCGGCAACAAAGAGCAGTTGTTCCGCAAGGCTCTGGCGCTCTACGACGAAGGCCCCGCTTCCTACGGCCCGCGAGCCTGGGCCGAGCGGACTGCCGCCAAGGTGGCCGCCGCGATACTCAACGGCGCCGTCCGAGCGACGACCGACCCCGATTGTCCGCCCGGCTGCCTGGGCGTCCAAGGCTCATTGGCGGCCGGCGAACTAGGCCACCCCGCGCGCGAATTGCTCGTCGAGTGGCGAAATGCCGCGCGCCGAGCCCTGGAGAAGCGATTTCGACGCGCCATCGATGAACACGATTTGCCGCCAGACGCTGACCCGGCACGGCTGGCTCGCTACGTCATGACGGTCGCGTTCGGCATCGCCGTCGAAGCGGCAAGCGGCGCAACCCGTGAAGAACTGCAGGAAGTCGCCGACGCGGCCCTGTGCAACTGGCCGCCTGCCTGAGCTTCAGCCTTTGCAGTAAAGGTCGACCGCGATGGTCATCCGAGCGCGAAACTCGTCGCGGGTCTCCGCGTCGTACTTGATCCCGATCGCCGTGCTGATCAGTGTCCCAGCAACGTCGTCGGGTGAGCGCCCCCCAATCGCGTCGATGACGAGCGCACGGAACCGCTTCGGATACTCAGCAGGCATCGTGCCGAGCAGATCGGGACTCGAGTCGATCAGAACTCCGATCTCCGCAGCCATCGGCCCCACGTACCGACCGGCCCAGTGGTCGAACGCCTCGATCAGCCGCTCGCGAAGCGGTTGCCGCAAATCGGCGAGAGCGACCCGAGCTGCCTCGATGCTGCCGTCGAGCGAATGCCGCACGGTCGCGCGGAACAGCTCCGGCTTGGACGAGAAGTAGAAGTACAAGCCAGGACGCGAGATGTCCGCGGCCTTCGCGACGTCGTCCATGGACGCCTTGCGATAGCCGTAGCGCGCGAACACCTCCAGCGCCGAATCCAGTACGTGCGTGCGCCGATCACTGCCCATCGACACACTATACAAACCACGTCCAATGCGTATAGTTCGAAGGGTGTCTCAATCCTCCTTGATCCGCACGGCCTTCGACGCCACCAGCACCGCCGACGACGTCATCGCAGGCCAGAACCTCACCGGTGTCCGCGCAATCGTCACCGGTGCCACGTCCGGCCTCGGCCGCGAAACAGCCTGCGCGCTCGCCTCCGTGGGCGCGGACGTCACCCTGGCTGTACGCAACACCGCCCTCGGCGCAAGCGTCGCCGAGGAGATCGCCGCCTCCACCGGAAATCGAGCCGTCCGCGTGGCACACCTCGAACTGGCCGACCTCGCCACCGTCGCCCGCTTCATCGCAAGCTGGGACGGCCCGCTGCACCTGCTGATCAACAATGCCGGCGTCATGCGCCCGACCCTGGGGCGCACTCCACAGGGTTGGGAACTGCAGTTCGCGACCAATCACCTCGGCCACTTCGCGCTGGCACTGGGCCTGCACGACGCCCTGGCCGCAGGCGCGAATCAGCGAGGAACGGCCCGGATCGTCGCGGTGACCTCCGGCGCGCACATGTACTCACCCGTTGTCTTTGATGACATCCACTTTACCCGCCGGGCCTACGATCCCCAATTGGCTTACGGGCAGTCGAAAACGGCCAACTCGCTGTTCGCCGTCGAAGCGACCCGCCGGTGGGCAGCCGACGGAATCGTCGCCAATGCGGTCAACCCCGGCGGAGTTTCCACTGGCCTGCAACGGGATTTCACCCAAGACATGAAGAACCACTTGGACCGGCTCGAAGCCGCCGGAGTCTTCGCCTACAAGACCGTCGAACAAGGCGCGGCCACCACTCTCGTCGCCGCGACCGCCCCGGAATTCGCCCATAACGGTGGCCATTACCTGGACGACGGCAACGAATCCCCGACCGTTCCCGACGACGTCGACCTGGCTGGCAACAGCCACTCCGTCAAACGCTGGGCCCGCGACGCCTCGGCCGCGCAGCAGCTGTGGGAGGTGTCCCTAGACCTGGTCCGTCAACGCTGACGAGGCCCGCTGGAGATCCAACACCGTCAGAGAAAAGCACGTCTGTTGCCACAAGCGCGTGTCTCACGTTCGCTCGGTTTTCGCCGTGCACACGACAGATTGAGCCGCGGACCTGTGGTTGCCATCGCAGGTCGCACCAATCCGCGGAACGGCATTCTCGAGAGATCACCGCGCAAGTCAGGCCGTCGGCCGCCCCGCACCCGCGTAGTCGTCGCCGGGCTTTCGATACGGATGGACTTGCACCGCCTGCCCAGTCTGCGGCGCGTCGATCATCTGCTGATTTCCGATGTACAGCCCCACGTGATGGATCTTCGTAGTGGGCGCACCGTAGAAGATCAAATCGCCCAACTGGGGTTCGCTCACATGGGGAACGCTGCGGAATTGCGTATCCGCCGTCCGCATCAGCTTGACGTCAGCGCTCGCGTAAGCAGCGGTCGTCAGACCGGAACAGTCGAAGCCCGGATCGGCGTCTCGAGTGCCATTGCCGCCCCAGACGTACGGCAGACCAATCTGGTCAATCGCGAAGTCGACCGCAGTGAGCACCGCGGGATTAGGCGGCTGATCGCTCTGGCCGACCGTGCCGTAGACGTTGGTCGTCGCAAGCGTCCGATGCAAGACGACCGGCGCCGGCTCCAACGTGGCGACCCCGTTCCACCAATCCGTCGCCAGATCGCGGCCATTCGCACAGAGCGCGCGCCCAGCCGTGAGCGCCGAGTCGTCGATGTTCTGAATGTCAGGCTTGCCGCCGGACGCACTGCGCTGCCACTTGCTCCACACCGCAGGAGAGAGCTGCAACGGCCCTGCGGCCCCCGGCGTCGAAACAGGCCGGTGATAGAAGTCGAGAACCTCCACCGTGCCAAGCGGTTTCGCGAGAGTCCCGTTTTCCCCGACCCGATTACCCTGCGCCCGCCCATGATCGCTGGTGATCTTCCCGATCGCGGCGAGGGTGATCCAGGACAGGTGACAGTCAGGCTGCTCCTTGCTGAGCGTGACGGTCGCCTGTGCGTACCCGTTCATCGCCCGCAACGGGATATCGAGCCACTGACTGGTCCGCGACGCCCACGCCCCGAACTCCCCAGCCCGCGGCACCCCAGGCTGGGACGGCACCACCGACGTCGGCGCAGTCGCGACCGGAGCCGTCTTCGAGGTACTCGGAGCCAACGACGACGTCGCCGCGACATTCCCGGAATTCGCATCGCCGGCACCGCCGCCCGGCAAAACCCGCACCGCGACAACCAACGCCGCGACGACCACCACAACCGCCGCCAACGTCACCACGGCCCGCCGATTCCGCGCGAGAAAACCCTGCCTCGCCGAACGTGCGCCTCCTTCGCCCTCCGAGGCTTGGCCCCCGTCGCCATTTAACGGCGACGCACTGGTCAGCTCAGGCGAGTCGCCTTCCCTCGACGACTCGCCAGCCAGCCCGGAGGTTTCGCCACTCAGCGGCGACTCGCTGGTCGACCCAGCATTTTCGCCACTCGATGGCGACGATTCGCGGACTGACGAAGGACCGGAGCCGGCTTGTTCGCCGTTCACCGGCGATGCCTCACTGGCGGACGAACCACCCGCGTCGACTGTTTCGCCACTCAGCGGCGACACGCTAGTCGACCCAGGATTTTCGCCACTCGCTGGCGAAGATTCACCCACCGACGAAGGACCGGAGCCGCCCGATTCGCCAGTAACCGGCGACGCCCCACCGGCGAACGAAGGACCGGAGCCAGCCGATTCGCCGCTAACCGGCAACGAACCCGCGCCCCCAGGCTCCCCACCGGCAACCGCACCAGGCGTGACCTGCGATTCGCCATCCAGCGGCGATCTCCCGGCCCCGTCCATCACCGGCCCCCGGCAAGTCTGGACAGCACGAACTCGCGCAGCACGTCCAGTTCCGTATCCACCGCCACCTCGATCGCCCGCCCCGTCGACCTGTTCGGGACCGCCCGTCGGTCGACGATCGTCATGCCGCGGGTCGGGCCGAGGCCGGCGTCGATGTCGACGGGGTAGGTCTCCGTGCGCAGGATGCCCGGGCGGATCGCCTCGGCGACGGCCACCGCGTCGTGCATGACGATGCCTTCGTAGCCGAGCACCTGGCGGTAGTGCGCCAGGTAGTCGGGGGTGAACGAGTTCAGCGCCTGCCCGACCGGTCCGGACGCGGCGAGTTTCGCCAGCCACGTGCTGTCGACCGCGCACCGGTGGGTGAGATCGAGGGGGACCATCACGCACGGGACGTCGTCCTCGGCGATCACGCGTCGGGCCGCGTCTGGGTCGGCCCAGATGTTGAATTCGGAGACCGCGGTCGAGTTGCCGAGCGCGATCGCGCCGCCCATCAGGACGATGCGCGCGATCTTCGAGCGCACCCCGGGGTGGGCCGCGAGCAGCGCGGCGATGTTTGTGAGCGGGCCGATCGGCGCGATGGTCACCGGTTCGTCCGAGGCTTCGAGCAGCGAGACCATCAGGCTGACCGCGTCGGAATCCTCGAGCGGACGGGTGGCGTCGGGCAGCGAAGCGGCGTGCCCGGAAAGTCCGTCGGAGCCGTGGACGGTGCTCGACCGGTGCAGCTCGCGGTACAGAAGCGGCCGCGAGGCACCCGCGGCGACCGGGACGTCTGGGCGGTCGCACATCTGCAGCAGTCGGCGCGCGTTCGAGGTGGTCGTGGCCAGCGGCACGTTGCCGAAGACAGTCGTCACGCCCAGCAGGTCGACGTCCGCCGACCTCGCGGCCAGTGCGATCGCGAAAGCATCATCGACGCCGGGGTCGGTGTCGATGATCAGCTTGGTCCCCATCCTGCTCCCCTTGCGTGTGGCCGGCCGTCGTCCACAGGTTACGGTCAAGGGCATGACGTCGATGTGGGGTGCGCCCGCGTTGTCGCGCGTGCGCGCCTGGCGGCGGGCCCGGCGGGACCCGCACCAGGCGAAGTTCCTGACGGCCGACTCGCTGCGCTGGATCCTGCGCAATCGCGCGTACACGCCGTGGTACCTCGTGCGCTATTACCGGCTGCTCAAATTCCGCATCGCGAACCCGCACATCATCCTGCGCGGCATGCTGTTCCTCGGCAAGAACGTCGAGATCCACTGCCGTCCCGGATACGGCCGGATGGAGATCGGCCGCTGGGTGCACATCGGCGACGGCAACGCCATCCGCTGTCACGAGGGGTCCCTTCGCATCGGCGACAAGTCGGTGTTCGGACGGCAGAACGTGATCAACTGCTATCTCGACATCGAGCTCGGCGCCGCCACGCTCGTCGCCGACTGGGTGTACATCTGCGACTTCGACCACGTGACCGCGGACATCCACGTGCCGATCAAAGACCAGGGCATCGTCAAGTCGCCGGTCCGGATCGGCCCGGACACCTGGCTCGGCACGAAGGTCAGCGTCCTCAAGGGCACGCGCGTCGGCCGCGGCAGCGTGCTCGGTGCGCACGCCGTGGTGCGCGGTGACATCCCGGACTACTCGATTGCGGTCGGTTCACCGGCCCGGGTGGTCCGCAACCGCGAGGACGACTACGCGGCGGATGCGGCCCGGCGCGAGGCCGTCGCCGACATGGCGCGCAAGGCGAACAAAGCACTGCAGAAAACGCTCGGCGACAGCTGACGCCAGCGCGGTCGCACGTCGAGTTCGGCGGCGAAAATAACCTGACAGCGTCGATAGCCTCGCCTTATGAGCGAAGCCCTCAGCCGACACGTCGCCGCCTTCAACAACCGTGACTTGCAAGGCCTCCTCGACGGCTTCACCGAGGACGCGGTCTGGATCACCGGCAGCAGCGTCGTGCGCGGACGCGAGGAACTCGCCGAGTTGTTCAGCGGTGCCATGGAACAACTTCTTCCGACGCTGAGGGTCGAGAACGTTCTCGCGGACGGTGATCAGATTGCCGCCCAATTGACCGAACAGCTCACCCACAACGGCGAGAACCAGGTTTTCGCCATCGCCGGGTTCTATCGGCTGTCCGGAGACCGCATCAAGTCGGCGAAGATCTACCGCGAGGGCAGCGCCGAACTCGACTGACCGGTGTTGCCGTTTTTTGGCGAATCGCGCTGACCTGCGGAAACGTGAGCCCGAGCGGCCCGATTAGCCGGTCGGCGGCAGGGGAGCGGCCTACCTGGATGCCCGTGACTAGCCGTCCCTGCCCGACGGCTCCGACAGCGCCTTCGCCACTACATCGTCGATAAAGGCTGTCTTTGCTGAGGTGTAAGCAGCGCGATCGGTGAGGAAGCGATGGGCGAGTGAGCGCTTCAGCGTCGCGTAGGCCTGCGCCGTGCTCGGGTGGGTGCGCAGAAAGTCCCGGAACGCGAGTACCCGAGCGAGATTCTCGTTGTCGGCTGCGCAGACGTAGAGGTGGTGCGGTGGACTGTCCGGAGGCCGAGTGAAGGCTTCTCGACCGGGAATGCCGAGATCGCCTCTATGCCGATAGCCGATCGTCAGAAAACTGGCGACAACAGCGGGCAGATCGTCGCGAGTGGCGATCACGACGGCCAGGTCGATGATCGGTTTAGCGGCCAGCCCGGGGACCGCGGTGCTGCCGACATGCTCGACGCGCTGCGCGAGTCCGCCCACCGCCGCGGTGATGCGGTCGCGGAGGCTGGCGAAGACCTGAGGCCATCGTGGGTCGTAGTCCACGATCTCGACTGGCGCGTCCACTCAGATCGTCCTCTTGGCTCGTGCTCTCGCCGGGCCACCCATCGCCTGGTCACGGCTTCGCAGGGCGTCGGGTGGACACCGGTGCCTCAGAGCAGGAAATGGAACAACGGACTCCCCGGTTCCACCCGCTCGACCTGCAGCGGGCTCTTCTCCAGCCGCGCCAGCAGCCCGGGCAGGTCCGCGCGCCGCGGGATCTCGGCGCCGATCAGTGCCGGACCGATCTCCCGGTTGTTGCGCTTCACGTACTCGAACCGCGTGATGTCGTCCTCCGGCCCGAGGATTTCGTCAAGGAACCGCCGGAGCGCGCCGGGTTCCTGCGGGAAGCTGACGAGGAAGTAGTGCTTCAGCCCCTCGTGCATCAGCGAGCGTTCGAGGACTTCGCTGTACCGGCTGACGTCGTTGTTGCCGCCGGACACGATGCACACCACCGTCTGCCCCTGCTCGACCTGCACGCTGGTCCCGAGCGAAGCGGCCGCGAGCGCGCCCGCGGGTTCGGCGATGATGCCGTCCGACTGGTACATCGACAGCATTTCCGTGCACACCGCGCCCTCGGCGACGGACGTCAGCTCCGCGCCGCTGTCACGGATCAACGGGAACGTCACCTGGCCGGCCTCGCGGACCGCGGCACCGTCCACGAACGGGTCCACCGCGTCGATCCGCACCGGTTCGCCCGCTTCAAGAGCCGCCGCCATGCACATCGCACCTGCCGGTTCGACGCCGACGACCCGGATGTCCGGATGCCGCTCGCGAACCCACGTCGCGATCCCAGCCAGCAACCCTCCGCCGCCCACAGGCACCACCAGGACATCCGGCACAAAGCCGAGCTGCGAAACCACTTCAAGCGCGACAGTGCCCTGACCGGCGACAGTGCGTACGTCGTCGAACGCCGGCACGAGCGTCGCTCCAGTGCGGTGGGCGTCATCCTTAGCCGCGGCGAAGGCGTCTTCGTACGTCTCGCCAACGACGATGACCTCGATGTGCGCGCCACCGAGAGCCGCGATGCGTTCACGCTTTTGCCGCGGCGTCGTGCCCGGCACGTACACGCGACCGTTCGCCCCTAAGCGGCGACACGCGTACGCGACGCCTTGTGCGTGGTTGCCCGCGCTCGCGCAGACGACACCGCGCTCCCGCGTCGAAGCGTCGAGCTGCACGATGAAGTTGTACGCGCCGCGGATCTTGTACGAGCGGACCGTCTGCTGGTCTTCGCGCTTAAGCCAGACGCGCGCGTCTACGCGGGACGAGAGACGCGCGTTGGGCTCCAGGGGCGTACGTGTGACCACGCCCGCGAGCCGTTCGGCGGCCTGTTCGACCAGTTCTGCGTTCACCGTGTCGATGTCGTGCACTCGGGTGAATGTACTTCGCACCCGGTGAACACGTCCGGGGCACTCAGGTCACTGGCCGCGTTCATGTCTTCGGCACCGCCGGGTACGGGACGAAGGTGCTGGTGTTTTCGTCCACCGTGAGCGGTTTGCCGATCGCCGGAAACGCGCGTTGCGAACAAGCCGGCCGGTCGCACACCTTGCATCCCATGCCGATCGGCGTCGCGGCGGCGGGTTCGTCCAGGTCAAGGCCGGTCGAGTAGATCAACCGGCCGGCGTGTCGCAGCTCGCAGCCGAGGCCGACGGTGAACGTCTTGCCCGGGCTGCCGTACCCGCCGATATTGCGCGACACCGTCCGCGCGACCCAGAAGTACCGCTTGCCGTCCGGCAGCGCCGCGATCTGCGTGAGGATCTTGCCCGGCGAGGTGAAGGCCTCGTAGATGTTCCACAACGGGCAAGCGCCGCCGACGCGCGAGAAGTGGAAACCCGCCGCTGACTGGCGTTTCGACATGTTCCCGGCCCGGTCGACGCGCACGAACGAGAACGGCACGCCGCGCTGTTTTGGCCGCTGAAGAGTCGACAGCCGGTGGCACGTCGTCTCGAATCCGACGCCGAAGTGGTCGCAAAGGCGCTCGATGTCATACCGGAACTCCTCGGCCGCGGCCAGGAACGGGCTGTACGGCAGGATCAGCGCGCCCGCGAAGTAGTTAGCCAGGCCGACGCGCGCGAGCGTCCGCGCGGCCGGGCCGGAAAACGCCCACGAATCGGCGAGTTCGGTGATCAGATCGTCGTATTCCAGCAACGCGATCTGGGACGCCATCCGGAACGCCTGCTGTCCGACCCGGAGGCTCGGGGCCAGCCGCAACACCCGCGTCGCCGGCTCGTACCGATGCTGTTCACCTGCGGATTCGTTGATGCCCTCGTTCGTCACGTCGACGCCGTAGCGCTGCCACAGCCGTTCCTTGAGCGACCCCAGCACCGACCCGCGCCGCAGCGGGATCTGCGCGGCCATCCGCTCGGCCCGCTCGTCCAGTTCGGCGACGTAGTTCTCCCGCTCGTAGAAGAAGTCGCGGACCTCCTCGTGCGGCAGCGGCGCGGCGGCGCTCCCGTGCAGGCCGAGGCCGTTTTCCGTGGTCAGCGCGGCCGTGCTTTCGACCGCGTTCCGGTAGCTGCGATGCAGTTTCACCAGCGCCTGGGCGATGGACGGCAAGTTGCTGGCCAGGTCGTTCAGTTCGCTCGTGGTCGCTTCGACGCTGACAGCCTCGTCGAGCAGCGCTTCCTTCACATCGGCGACGAGCCGCGAGGTGTCGTTGTTGGCGAAAAACTCCGTGTCGACGCCGAATGCCTGCGTGATCCGCAGCAGCACCGGCACGGTCAGCGGGCGCGAGTTGTGCTCGATCTGATTGAGGTAACTGGGTGAGATCTCGAGCACACGGGCGAGATCCGCCTGGCTCATCGACCGGCTTTCGCGCAGATGCCGCAGCCGCGCCCCGGCGAAAGTTTTGTCCATGAGTGCTCCGTCCGGCCGGAAGGTTTCCGGGCCTGAACGATTACGTGAACGATCAAGCCCGCGAATTTTCGGTGTGGTTGCGAACAGCAGATTCGCAACCTTTGCAACATGCTAGGCAATCTTCGCAGAAATTGGCAAATTGGAGCAGTAGACCGAGTTTTCCCGCTCGTGTCAGGGTCGTGACCAGGCAAGGCGAGCAATCGCAAACTTCGCAACACGGGAGAGTCCGATGACCGAGCAGGCCAATCAGCTCGAGCAGGCGGCGGCCGAGCTGGCCGAGCAGTGGAAGACCGACCCCCGCTGGGCGGGTGTCCAGCGGACCTACTCCGCCGCCGACGTGGTGAAGCTTCGCGGTTCTGTCGTCGAAGAGCACACCCTCGCCCGCCGCGGCGCCGAGAAGCTGTGGGAGCTGCTGCACAGCGAGGACTACGTCCACGCGCTGGGCGCGCTCACCGGCAACCAGGCCGTGCAGCAGGTGCGCGCCGGCCTGAAGGCCATCTACCTGTCCGGCTGGCAGGTCGCCGCCGACGCCAACCTCGCCGGCCAGACCTACCCGGACCAGAGCCTCTACCCGGCCAACTCGGTCCCGGCCGTCGTCCGCCGCATCAACAACGCGCTGGGCCGCGCCGACCAGATCAACTGGGCCGAGGGCAACGGCGACATCGACTGGTTCGCCCCGATCGTCGCCGACGCGGAAGCCGGCTTCGGCGGTCCGCTGAACGCGTTCGAGCTGATGAAGGGCATGATCGCGGCCGGCGCCGCGGGCGTGCACTGGGAAGACCAGCTCGCGTCCGAGAAGAAGTGCGGCCACCTCGGCGGCAAGGTCCTCATCCCGACCAAGCAGCACGAGCGCACCCTGAACGCCGCCCGTCTCGCCGCCGACGTGCTGAACGTGCCGTCCCTGGTCGTCGCCCGCACCGACGCGCAGGCCGCGACCCTGCTGACCAGCGACGTCGACGAGCGCGACCGCAAGTACCTCACCGGCGGCCGCACCTCCGAGGGCTTCTACGAGGTCAACAACGGCATCGAGCCGTGCATCGACCGCGGCCTGGCCTACGCGCAGTACGCCGACCTGCTGTGGATGGAGACCTCCACGCCGGACCTCGAGGTCGCCCGCAAGTACGCCGAGGCGATCAAGGCGCAGTACCCGGACCAGATGCTGGCCTACAACTGCTCGCCGTCGTTCAACTGGAAGAAGCACCTCGACGACGACACCATCGCGCGGTTCCAGCGCGAGCTCGGCGCCATGGGCTACAAGTTCCAGTTCATCACGCTGGCCGGTTTCCACGCGCTGAACTACTCGATGTTCGACCTGGCGCACGGCTACGCCCGCAACGGCATGAGCGCCTACGTCGACCTGCAGGAGCGCGAGTTCGCTTCGGAGGAGCGCGGCTACACCGCGACGAAGCACCAGCGCGAGGTCGGCACCGGCTGGTTCGACCTGGTGTCCACCGCGCTGAACCCGGAGAGCTCGACCACCGCGCTCAAGGGTTCGACCGAAGAAGACCAGTTCCACTGACGCACCCCGCGGGCCGGCGATTCCGGTCGCCGGCCCGCCCCTTCCCTTTCCCCCTTCGCGGAGGTACGAGATGGCTGACACGTTGAACACCCGCATCGAGGTCACCGGTCCCGCCGATGGCCGCTTCGCCGAGATCCTCACCCCGGCAGCACTGGACTTCGTAGCCAAACTCGACAACACCTTCGCCGGACGCCGCCGCGAACTCCTCGACGAGCGCCGCCGCCGTCGTGAGCGGCTGCAGTCGGGGGAGGAGCAGCTGGACTTCCTGCCCGAAACGCGGTCGATCCGGTCGGACGAGAGCTGGCACATCGCCCCCGTCGCGCCCGGTCTGGAGGACCGCCGCGTCGAGATCACCGGCCCGACCGACCGGAAGATGACGGTCAACGCGCTCAACTCCGGCGCGAAGGTGTGGCTGGCGGACTTCGAGGACGCGACGTCGCCGACCTGGCACAACGTCGTCGACGGCCAGCTCAACCTGTTCGACGCCATCCGCCGCAACATCGACTTCACCACCGAGGCCGGCAAGCGCTACACGATCGGCGACGACCCGGCGACGATCGTCGCCCGCCCCCGCGGCTGGCACCTGGTCGAGAAGCACATCCGCATCGACGGCCGCCCGGTTTCGGCGAGCCTCGTGGACTTCGGCCTGTACTTCTTCCACAACGCCCGGCAGCTTCTGGCGCGCGGCAGCGGCCCGTACTTCTACCTGCCGAAGCTGGAAAGCCACCAGGAAGCGCGCCTGTGGAACGACGTGTTCCTGCTGGCGCAGAAGGAACTCGGCATCCCGCGCGGCACCATCCGCGCGACCGTGCTGATCGAGACGATCACCGCGGCCTTCGAGATGGACGAGATCCTCTACGAACTCCGCGAGCACGCGGCCGGCCTGAACGCCGGACGGTGGGACTACATCTTCAGCGTCATCAAGAACTTCTCCGCGCACGGCGCCGACTTCGTGCTGCCGGACCGTGCCCAGGTGACGATGACGGTCCCCTTCATGCGCGCCTACACCGAACTGCTCGTCAGCACCTGCCACCGCCGCGGGGCCCACGCGATCGGCGGGATGGCCGCGTTCATCCCGAGCAAGGACCCGGTCACCAACGAGAACGCGCTGGAGAAGGTCCGCCAGGACAAGGAACGCGAGGCCGGCGACGGCTTCGACGGCTCCTGGGTCGCGCACCCCGGCCTGGTCCCGGTATGCCGCGAAGTGTTCGACCAGGTCCTCGGCGGCTGGCCGAACCAGCTCGGCAAGCTGCGTGAAGACGTGACTGTCGACGCTGCGGACCTGCTCGACGTCGCGAGCGCCGGCGGCGAGGTCACCGAAGCGGGCGTGCGGGCGAACATCAACGTCGCCCTCCGCTACATCGACTCCTGGCTGCGAGGCACCGGTGCCGCGGCGATCCACAACCTCATGGAAGACGCCGCGACCGCGGAGATCGCGCGGTGCCAGGTGTGGCAGTGGATCCGCAACGGCACGAAGCTCGAGGACGGCACGGCGCTGACCCACGAGCTGGCCGTCGAATTCCTGGACGACGAACTGACGAAGGTCCGCACGGACCTCGGCCCGTCGGCCCGCCTCGACGACGCCCGCGCGATCTTCACCGAGACCGCCCTCGGCGAAAAGCTGCCGAGCTTCCTCACGACTGTCGCCTACGCCCGCTACCTGACCGAGCGGTGACAGGCTCCGGTCGCCAGTGACCTGACCACCGGCGACCGGTTACCCCGCACCACATTTTGGGACGGTGCAGGGGACGGGTCCGGTGGCGGAGGCTCCCCGCCACCGGACCCGGGTCTTTCCGGACCCGCGCTCCTTCGCCGTTGAGCGGCGAGGGGCGCGGGTTTTCGGCATTGCGGGTTTTCGATGCTTCGGGCTTGGACCGTGGCTTGGCTTCTCGCTCACTTCCGCACGCACGCTGCCCGAACCCCGGGTGCTGTTCGGGGCGGCGGTGTCGTGGCCGCTCAGTGGCGAATCCCGCGTACGTCCCAGGCCGCGCTTGATCTCGCCTCTCGTCGCGGACCAAGCCGATCACCGCTGCCAGTTCGACCACGTACCCAGTTCGGACCCGCGCTCCAGCCCCGACGCCCGATGTCGCCGAGTCCCTGACACGCCCGCGCCGGATGGATCTCGCCCGCTCTCTTCAACCGGTCTCCAACCCCTTGGCTGCGCTCAGCCATCGCGCTCCCCGAACGGCCTACCCCGCTGAGATCCTGGCTCCTCGCCCGGTCCGGCTGGTAACGCGAACGAGCTGCGACCAACTACCCGACTCCGACGTCTCCGCGGCCGAACCACCGTTGCCGCTCAATGGCGAATGCCTGGTAGACGCCCATTTCAAGCCTTCGATCGCCCTCCTGGCCACGACGGCTCCCTTCCGCGGCAGGCACCCGAAGCCGCGCCGCTCACCTGCCGAACACCCCTTGCCTATTTGATTCGACATACATATATTGCACATGTAACTACCTGGGGGAGCGTCGCCGGCGAGGGTGCCGGGCAGCTTCCGATCTGACTCGCATCCGGAGAAACCATGCATTGGCTTTACCTCGGCATCGCTGTGCTCTTCGAGATCGCCTTCGCGCTCGGAGCCAACGCCACGGACGGGTTCACCAAGCTGTGGCCGTCGGTGTTCACGCTGGTCATGGCAGCCGGCGGCATCTTCTTCCTCAGCCGGGCCCTGCTGACCCTCGACGTCGGCGTCGGCTATGCGATCTGGACCGGTCTCGGCTCGGTGGGCATCGTGCTGCTGGGCGCGCTGATCTTCAAAGAGAAGCTCAACTGGCGCAAGCTCATCGGCTTCGGCCTGGTGATCTGCGGCATCATCGGTCTCCAGCTGACCGGTGCCTGACGCTCCTCTTCCCGCTCCCGAAAGGATTTCCGCCGTGTCCGTTCAGCCCGAAGCAGCACCAGCCATCACACCGGAGAGTACGCAGACTAATCGCCGAGCATGGGGCATCCTTCTCTTCGCCGGAGTCTGCGAAATCGCGTTCGCCGTCAGCACGGACGGCAGCCGAGGCTTCACCAACCTGCCGTGGTCGATCGCCACGGTGATTACGGCCGCCGCAACGATTTTCACGCTCAGCCTGGCCTTGCGCACCATCGATGTCGGCGTCGGTTACGCGGTCTGGACGGGTATCGGCGCGAGCGGTGCCGCGATCTTCGGCGCGATCATCTTCGGCGAAAGTCTGGGACCGCTGCGCATCCTGTTCCTGGCAGTGATCATCACCGGCGTCATCTGCCTCAAACTCGCCGGCGGATCAACCGATTCGGCGAAGGCCGACGACTGACCGTATCCAGCCCGACGTCCCGCCAAATCCGCCAAGTGGCGGCGAATCTGCTTAGCTCTGGCGGCGGGCGCCGTGAGCACGTTTTCGTCACTACGCTGCACCATTGCTTGCGACGAACCTGGAGGCCAGCCAATGCCGATGGCGACCGTCAACGACCGCCCGATCTTCTTCGCCGACACCGGGGGAGACGGACCGGTCTTGCTCCTGGGACACGGCTACTTCCTGGACCACTCAACGTTCTCGCCGCAAGCAGCGGTGCTCGCGCCCACGTGGCGCCTGATCACCTGGGACGCCCGCGGCCACGGGCAAACCCCGGATAACGACCCCGGCACCTCATACACCTATTGGGACCAAGCCCGAGACGCGCTCGGCCTGCTCGACCACCTGGGCATCGAACGCGCCGTCGCAGGCGGACTGTCCCAAGGCGGATTCACCGCGCTACGAATCGCTTTGCTGGCACCCGAACGGGTCGCAGGCCTGGTGCTCTGGGACACCGAAGCAACACCGTGCGACCCAGCCGACAAAGCAGCCTACGGCGGCATGTTCGCCGCATTGCGCGAATACGGACCAATCGATGACCTCATCATACCGTTGTCGACACAGCTGCTCGGAGAATCCGACCTGCGTGACGAGTTGCGCGCACGATGGCGAGCCACCTCCGCACTGCCGCTAGGCCCGGCCGCGCAGTGTCTGCTGGAACGAGACGACGTCTCGGGCCGCCTGAACGAAATCACCTGCCCGACGTTGCTGATGTGGGGCGAGCAAGACGTTTCCCTTCCGCACGACCGCATGGACCTGCTGAGCGAACGCCTCCCGAACGCCGGAGAGGTGCACGTAATCCGCGGCGCGGCCCACACCCCAACCCTGACTCATCCAGAGCAGGTCAACCCGTTGCTGCAACAGTTCCTGCAGACGCTGGCCTGACCGGTACCACCGAGCGGCCGAGAGTGCTCGCGCAGCTAGAAAACCCGAATTCTCCCACCTCCCAGCGCCATGCAGACCACCGCGATCTCCGGACACGAGAGACTTGACGAACGCACAATTGCATGCACGCACATGTGCTATACAAGAGGCCTCGGCGTCACTTCTCGACGCTGGACAAGGCTTTCCGGAGAGGTCGTTCGCGTGACCACCACACCTTCCCCTGGCCGCAAGCAGGCCGGGGCGAAACTCACCACCCTCGGCGCGATGTGGCCCCGCATGATGGCCCTTCGCAGCCGCATCGACCATGAGGTCGAGCAAGCCTTGCAACGGCAGCTCCACCTGGGCTTCTCGGAATTCGTCGCCCTGATGTCGCTGGCCGATCGCCCCGACGGTGAACTCCGCATGCAGGAGCTCGCGGACGCGACATCACTCAACCAGAGCTCCGCGACCCGCCTGGTGGGCCGGCTCGAGCGGACCGGTCTGACCGAACGACGTCTCTGCGAATACGACCGCCGAGGCGTCTACACCGGAATCACCGACGCCGGACGAGCCACGTTGCGCAAGGCTGTCCCGGTCTACGAAGCAGCCTTGGCGAACGCTTTCGACCGCGTGGCAGCGGACCCCGACTACCGCGACCTAATCGCCGCCGTCGACCCCCGCTGAAAGCGCTCTGACCAGGTATTCGCCACTGAACGGCGAATCTCGCCGACCACCTTCGACCAGCGCTGAACTTACACCTCGAACGCGTTGCCAGTAGCGATCTTCGGCCGTCCCAACTCTACCGGTTCGCCGACCCGAGCCCGCCGATAAACCTCGACGGTCGCCTCAGCGATCCGCCCCCAGTCGAAGTCCGCGCCCAGCCGGGCCTGCGCCGCACGCGCGCGCCGGGTCGCGGCTGGAACGTCGCTCAAGACAGTCGTCACGGATGAGGCAAGACCCGCGACGTCACCTGGCGCGAAGGCCAAGCCGGTCTCCCCGTCGATGACAACCTCGCCGAGCCCGCCCGCGGTCGACGCCACCAACGGCGCTTTCGCGGCAGCAGCCTCCAGCGCGACGATCCCGAACGGCTCATACCGGCTCGGCAGCACGACCGCGTCGGCCGCGGCGAGGAGAGCGCGCAGGTCACGGTCGGAAAGATGACCGACGAAGTCCACTGCCCGGCGAATCCGCAGCTTTCGAGCCTGCGCGACGAGTTCGTCGTGATGTCGCCCTTTACCGGCGACGACCACCCGAGTCCCTGGGAACCGCCGGCGGATCCGCGGCAGCGCGGCCAGCAGGTCTTGCACGCCCTTTTCCCACTCAAGCCGACCGAAGAACAGCAGGAACGGAGCCCCGTCCGGGCTGTGCTGCTCCCGCATCCGCGCGACCTCGCTGGACGATACGCGCCAGCTGCGCCCCTCGATGCCGTTGTGGATCACCGCGACGTCAGCAGGGTCGATCTCGAAGAGGTGCGCGACCTCCTTGCGCATGGCCTGCGAACAGGTGATCACCGCGTCGGCGCGGTTGGCCAGCCACCATTCGACCGAATGCACCTGCTGGTTGAGCGGATGCGACAGCCACCCCGAATGCCGGCCCGCTTCGGTCGCGTGGATCGTCCCGACGAGCGGCACCCGGGCAGCCTCGGCGACCGCGATCGCCGGATGCGTGACCAGCCAGTCGTGGGCATGGACGACGTCGGGTTGCCACGTGCGGAGCAAATCCTGCGCTGCCCGGATCATGGCGTGGCCCATGGCGAGCGTCCACGCGACGAGATCCCGCTCGAAAGTCAGGTGCATCGGATCCTCGGCCACGCGGACGACCCGGACCCCCTCGATGACCCGATCGCTGCGCGGATGAGTCGAGGCGTCGGTGCCCGCGGTGTGCCGGCAGAGGACGACGACGTCGTGGCCCTGCTGCGCGAGGTGCCTTGCCAGCGCGTGAACGTGCCGGGCCAGGCCGCCGATGACCACCGGCGGGTACTCCCAGGACAACATCAGCACGCGCATGGCCCGAGGTTACTCGCCAGTCGCTTACCCCGGGGCGGCCGCCCGAACGACCGGCGGAAAGCCTCGCCTTCTGCTGGCGAAAAAGTGCCTGAGCAGGCAAGAACCAGCTGGTCAGAGCGTTTCGCCAAAAAGCGGCAACAGGTCCGCACAGCCGCTCCGACGGCTCGCGACCACCGCATCCCCGCAGCTCAGCACCGCGCCGCGGTCCGCAGGGAGCACTAGGCCGAAACACAGGTTCCAGCTACAGCCACCCGCCGCGACGAGTAACCCTCACGCGCCGCGGCACACCTACTGCGCTCGCGGGCGCAGCGTGCTGGCGAGCTGCTGACCAGCGATTAGCCACTCAGTGGCGAGGAGGTTGTCGACGGCATCTCCACCGTCTCGCCTGCGGAACGGCCATCAAGGACCAGTTGCCAGCCAGCGACCACCGACAGCCGACATGACCGTCGAGCAGGACCTGGGTCGTCGGTTGCCGGGCGGCGCCCAAGCCATGCCGCGGAACGCGATTCTCTGCCACCATAACCAGTGATGACTCCAACAGAGCCCGAATGGCAGCGAGCGGATTCGCCACTGACCACCCCGTGGACCGATCGAGTCGACCCGGCCGCGGTGCTTCCCGAGTACCCGCGTCCCCAGCTCCGCCGACCGGAATGGCTGAGCCTCAACGGCGTCTGGGAGTACGCAGGATGGCCCGCTTCGCCCGCGGAGCCGCGCCCGGTCGGGTACAACGAGCGCATCCTGGTTCCCTTCGCGCCGGAATCGGCGCTCTCCGGAATCGGCCGACGCGACGAAGTGCTCTGGTACCGACGGTTGTTCGAGGTTCCGCAAAGCTGGCGCGGGCGACGGGTGTTGCTGCATTTCGGTGCAGTCGACCAGAAAGCCGAGGTTCGGGTCAACAACCAGACGGTGGTCACCCATGAGGGCGGGTACACGTCGTTCTCCGCGGACATCACAGACGCGCTCCGTGCATCGGGACCGCAGGAAATTACCGTTCGCGCAGAGGACCGTACGGATATCGAGCCGTACCCGATCGGCAAGCAGCGCAACGAACCTGGCGGTATCTGCTACACCCCGACGTCGGGAATCTGGCGGACCGTCTGGGTCGAGCCGGTGCCGGACGAGCGCATTTCCTCCCTTGAGATCACCTCGGACTTGTCTGGTGTCTCAGTGTTCCCGCAGGTCACCGGTGGCGCTCAAGTGGAGCTGATCGTTTCGCCGCCAAACGGCGACGAGGCAGTACGCGTTCGGAGCACCGCTGGCGCGCGGCCGCGAGCCAACCTTCCGGAACCGCGTCCGTGGTCTCCTGACGATCCGTTTCTCTACGACATCACCGTCCGTCTTCTCGATGCGCACGGTGATGTATTGGACGAAGTCGCCAGTTATTGCGGCCTGCGAACGGTCGAAATTGTCCCGGATGTCGACGGACAGCCACGGATCGCTGTGAACGGCCGGATCACCTTCCTGCACGGACCACTCGACCAGGGCTACTGGCCGGACGGCGGTTACACCGCGCCGACAGACGAGGCGCTCCGGTTCGATCTGGAGAAGACGAAGGAACTCGGGTTCAACCTGGTCCGCAAGCACGTCAAGGTCGAACCCGCGCGCTGGTACTACTGGGCGGACCGGCTGGGTTTGGCGGTCTGGCAGGACATGCCGTCACTGGTCGTCTCGTTCGCCGGACCGCCCGGGCACGCGCCGGATCCGCTGCCTGAAGGACAACAACGGTTCGAGGCCGAACTGCGGGAAATGGTCGCGCAGCTGAGCAACGTCACGTCGATCGTCGCCTGGGTGCCGTTCAACGAAGGCTGGGGAGAATTCGACACTGCCCGGATTGCCGCGCTCGTAAAGGAACTCGACCCGACTCGGCTGGTGATCGCCAACAGCGGCGTGAACTGCTGTTTCTCTCGCCCCGACACTGGTGCTGGCGACATCTACGACGACCACACCTACGTCGGGCCAGGGGAGCCGCACGAGGGGGACCATCGCGCCCTGGTGGACGGTGAATACGGCGGCCTGGGCTTGGTGCTCGACGACCACATTTGGCCAGGTCCGCCCAACGCCTACGAAATGACGGCGGATTCCACGCATCTCACTCGCCGGTACGCGGAGGTGAGTGAACGCCTCGAACGGTTGGTTTCCGATCTGGGGTTGTCCGGCGCGATCTATACTCAGACCACTGATGTAGAGAACGAAGTGAACGGCCTCCTCACCTACGACCGCCGAGTGGAAAAGCTCGACTTCACTGACGCCGCGAACCACAACCGAGCGGTGATCGCGCGTGGTTCGTATCCCGAGGTGAAGACCGCGGCCGAACTGGCTGGCGAGGCTTCGGACAGCCGTTGACCTGCAATTCGCCGTTGAGCGGCAACGCGAGACAGGCAGCCCTGCACTGGGCTGCGGCCTGGGGGACGAACCAGGCCGACTTGCGATTCGCCGCTCACTGGCGACGAACTGGCCAACGGTGTTTCGAAGCTGCCAGGGTTTCGTCCAATTCGGACATGGCGGGTCACCGTCCACCGTGCTGTGCCGACGTCACTGCCGAATTAGCCTTTGAACGGCGACGGCATCCTCGGTCGTGGCACCGGCCTGACGTTGTGGTGCGCGGTGACGTCCACTCGTGGCGACTTATGGCGCTGGTCGTCAGTCGCCGATAAGTGGCGGCACCACCGCGGACAAGCAGAGGTGAGGAACGCCGGATCTTTCGCCACTGAGCGGCAACGGCAGCAAACGGCTAGCGCTGTCTCCTTGGGAAGCCAGCCGCCTCGGCGTTTGCCAGCAGTTGCCGAAAAACGGCAAATGCCCTCCGGCCGCGATGAACGCTGGCCGGAGAGCAGGACCGGAGCTCAAGCAGGCAGCGCCGCTTCGATCGCCGCGACGATCGTCTCGTCTTCGGGCTCCGTGCGCGGCCGGAAGCGACCGAGCACCTTGCCGTCCGGGCTGATCAGGAACTTCTCGAAGTTCCACTGCACGTCACCGGCTTCGCCGTCCGCGTCGGGAGTTTCCGTGATGCTCGCGTAGAGCGGGTGCCGGTCTTCGCCGTTGACGTCGACCTTTTCGAACAGCGGGAAAGACACGCCGTACGTGGTGGAGCAGAACGTCTGGATCTCCTCCGCCGTGCCTGGCTCCTGACCGGCGAACTGGTTGCAGGGGAACCCGACGACCGAGAAGCCCTTGTCGCCGTAGCGTTCTTGCAGGCGTTCCAGGCCGGTGTACTGCGGCGTCAACCCGCACTTCGACGCCACGTTCACCACGAGCAGCGTCTTGCCGGCTAGCGGTCCGCCAAGAGTGGCGTCTTCGCCAGCCAGAGTCTTGAGGGGCAGGTCGCGGATTCCCATGGAGTTCCTTTCGATCGTCATGCGCGAGGACGCCGCAGGGTGCGCGCGTCCAGATGTCCGAACGGGCCGTCGGCCCGGCGGTATTCCTCGGCCAGGGCGAGCGCGCGAGAGCGATCCCCGCTGCGCAGCAACCCTGCCAAGGCGTCGAACCGCTCGGTGTGCACACGAGCGCGTCGGCGGGCGTAGTCGGCGGCGGAGTCTTTGGTGACCATGAACGCCCAGTCGCTGGACAGTGCCATCATCGCCTCGGCGACGGCCTGATCGGCAACGGCGTCGCGAGTGGTCCCATCCTGCTTATCGACCAGGTCGAGCAGGCGGGCCTGCAGTGCGGTGTTGTCCTGCACCATGTCCGCGACCTGCTCGCCGTCCCATACTCGCCAGTCCTTGCCGGAACCCCATGAGGATGCGGGCAGCTGGACCGGCTCGCCTAGGTGGCCAGCCTCGAGCGCGCCGCGCAACGTGGTCACCCGGACGCCTGCTTCGGGCAGCGCGCGCAGGATTCCTTCGAGCCATGCGGGCCCTTCGTGCCACCAATGTCCGAAGAGTTCCGTGTCGTATGCCGCAACCACTAGCGACTCGCGGCCGTGTTGCTCGCGGAGAGACCTCAGCCGCGCGACGACTGTCTCGACGAAATCCTTGACGTGCGAACCTAGAACGTCCGCGGCGAGCGCAGGATCGTATGGATCTTTGTCTTGTGGCTCAACGGTTTTGCCGGTGACGCGCGACGCCTTCAGCCCGACTTCATGTGCCCAGGTGTGGAAATCCCGATACGCGGCATGGCCCGGATAGCCTGCTTTCGGCGACCAAACCCGGTAGGTCACTTCGAGATCGCGGCCGAAGCAGACGACGTCGGAGTCTCCGACGGGATGCGCGGCCGAAGTGTCACCATGGAGTGAAGGGCCGTCGACAAGAAAGCGTCGCACACCGGCATCGTGATAATCTTGTTCCATCCCCGGTGCATAACCACATTCAGGTGCCCAAATACCTTCTTGTGCGCGGCCGATGCGCAGCGCAGTGTCCTCTAGCCCGGCCTGGAGAGCGAACCGTCGCACTCGCTGATCCAGGAGCGGCTGGAACGGATGCGCCAGCGGCCCGCCGAGCAGTTCGATCGTGTCACTGTCCACAAGCGACCGAAGAACCGGCGAGAAACCGTGTCGCCAGCGCGTTTCCAGCTCTTCGGTGGCGTGCATCGCGGCCTGGTGCTCGGCGGCGGCCAGGTCGCGCAGCAATGGATCGCCGTGCCAGAGCGTCGATGCGTGCTGCGTGCGCAGCTGCCAATGGCCGATCCAGTCGTGGCAGGCGCGGATGGCGTACGGATCGTCGAGCTGTGCGGCGAGAACCGGTGTCATGCCGAGTGTCAGGACGTCGCGTCGCCCCTCAGCGGCGAATCGGCGCAGCAGGTCGACGACTGGCAGGTACGAATGCGTCCACGCCTGGTACAGCCACTCCTCGCCGACTGGCCAGCTGCCATGGTGCGGCAGCCACGGCAGGTGGCTGTGCAGGACGAGGCAGAACGTGCCTTCGTAGGCGGGATTCCGGGCGCTCACGGGCGCACCGCCACGGCCACCAGGTCGAGGCTCGCGTCCAGGTCGTCACTGTGGACGGCGAAATCGTCGGCCCGGATCGCTGCGACGTCCGCGAGGAGGTCGGCGGGCCAGGCGGCCTGCCCGGGGAGCGAACCCATGACGACGTCTAGTTGGGCGTCGATGATCGAGCCGCCGTAACGGGTTTCCATGGTGCGCAGGGATTCCGCATGGTGCAGCCCGTTCAGCGCCGCCACGGTGAACCCGGCTGCGCGCAGCAAGTCGTCCATTTCGGACGGTGCCAGTTCGCGCGTGTGGAACGGGTTGAGCGGGGTGTCGCTGTCCGGCGTGAAAGTTAGTCGGTTCGGGGTCGTGACCAGCAGTTTTCCGCCCGGGCGCAGGACCCGGAAGCATTCGGCGAGGAAACCGTCCTGGTCCCAGAGGTGCTCGATCACCTGGAAGTTCGCCACCACGTCGACCGCGCCGTCCTGCAACGGGAGGTACGCCAGGTTCGCGCGCGCGACGTCGACACTTGGGTACCGGCGTGCAACGTGCTCGGTGGTCGGTACGTCGTAGTCCAGTGCGAGCACTCGCCGGGCATGCTGGGCGATGAGCCCGGCGCCGTAGCCCTCGCCGCAGCCGGCTTCGAGCACCGTCGCGTCGGTGCAGTGGGGGAGGAGGGCGAGGTACGCGGCTTCATGGCGGCGGAACCAGTAATTTTCCTCGGGGATGCCGGGGACGGTCCGTTCGCCGGTGAGGTGCAGTGCCTCGGCCCGGGTGGCTGCGTTGGTCACCTGCGCGACCCTAGCGCCTGTCACGTTTCGCGCAGCCGTCTCGTTCCAGCGGTATGCAACGGACGATCACGCGCATCCTCCTGATCCTGCTCGGTCTCTACACCCTGGTGCAGGGGCTGTGGCCGCTGCTCGACCCGATGGGGTTTTACCAGGACTTTCCCGGTTTCCGGCATGGCTGGGTCTCCATGGACGGGCCCTACAACGAGCACTTCATCATCGATTTCGGCGGCCTCAGCCTGGCGCTCGGCGCGATGCTGGTGGGCGCTGCCGTGATGGGCACCACAGCTGTCGCGAGGCTGGTGGCGATCGCGGCGTTGCTGTTCGCCGTCCCGCACCTCGTCTACCACGCGGGTCACGTCGGGCACTATCCGCAGCTCGACCAGGTGCTCATCATTGGCGGGCTCGCGGTGACGGTCCTGCTGCCGCTCGTGGTGCTTGTGGTCCCGGGGCGGCGAATCGAGGTCAGTTCGACGGCGACACCGTGATGCTGAGCGCACCCGGGCCGACGTGAGCGCCTATCACCGTGCTCGCATCGCCCACCACGATCTCGCCAGCGCCCGGCACTCTTTCCCGCAGCCGCCGGACGATCTCGTTCTCGTCGGAGCCGAACCGGGTCACCGCGAGGTCCACCGGCTGGTTGCCCGCGGCCTTCACCGCCAGGTCGACGAGCCGGTTCATCGCTCGTTTAGTGCCGGGAACGCGGGCGAGCGGACTCACTTCTCCATTGCGGACGGTGAGCAGCGGCTTGATCGCGAACGCACTTCCGAGCATCGACTGGGCGGCACCGATCCGTCCTGACCGCCGCAGGTACTCGAGCGTGTCGACATAGATCAGTTCGGTCGAGTTGCGCACTCGTCGTTCCGCGGCGTCCAATACCCGTTCGAGCTGCCCGCCGGCCCCGGCGACCCGGGCGGCGGACACGGCTGCGTAGCCGAGACTCATGCTCGCCGTCCCGCTGTCGAGGATGTGCACCGGAATGCGGACCTGCTGGGCGGCTTCGCGGGCGGCCTCGACGGTCTGCGAAAGCCGTCCGGAGATGTGCAGGCTCACGATGGCGGACGCGCCGGCGGAGGCCGCGTCCTGGTAGCTCCAGAAGAACGCGCCCGGATCCGGCGGCGAAGTCGTGACGGCCGCGCCGGATTTCATCGTCTGGATGAGCTCGCTCCGGTCGAAGCGGTGCTCGTCGTCCGTCTGGTCGCCGACATGCAGCTGGACCTGGACGACACTGATTCGCCACTGAGCGGCGAGTTGCTCGGGCAGGCACGAGGTCGAGTCGGTGACTACGGCGATGTGCGCGGACATGGTGCCGGAGCGTAACCCCTAACGGCCTACTGCGAGTAAGTGACCGTTGCTCCGATCGGGCGAGCGGCGCGCTGGAAGGGCTAACCGGCCAACTACTGGGACGATGGTCCTATTAGATTGCTCATCCAGGTGAATGCCGTCACCTCGAGGGGTCCGGCCGCGGAATTGCCCCTAATCTACCGCTCAGTAGAGCACTGTCCCGCGGCCGAGAGCCGGCCCCAACCGGGAGGTCGAAGAAGACCCATGACGAACATCGTTGTCCTGGTCAAGCAGGTACCGGACACCTACTCGGAGCGGAAGCTCTCCGGTTCCGACAACACCCTTGACCGCGAATCCGCCGACGCCGTGCTCGACGAGATCAACGAGAAGGCCGTCGAAGAGGCCCTCAAGATCAAGGAAGCCGGCGAGGGCGAAGTCACCGTGATCTCGGTCGGCCCGGACCGCGCGACCGACGCGATCCGCAAGGCGCTCTCCATGGGCGCCGACAAGGCCATCCACGTCTCCGACGAGGCGCTGCACGGCTCCGACGCGATCGCCACCGCGAAGGTCATCGCCGCCGCCGTCGGCAAGGTCGAGGGCTTCGACCTGATCCTGGCCGGCAACGAGGCGTCCGACGGCCGCGGCGCTGCCGTGCCCGCGATCCTCGCCGAGCTGCTCGGCGTGCCGCAGCTGACCTATGTGCGTCAGCTGACCGTCGAGGGCTCCGCCGTGAAGGCCGACCGCGAGACCGAAGACGGCATCACCCACCTCGAGGCGAACCTGCCGGCGCTGGTGAGCGTGAGCGAGAAGATCAACGAGCCGCGCTACCCGTCGTTCAAGGGCATCATGGCCGCGAAGAAGAAGCCGGTCGAGACGCTGACCATCGCCGACCTGGGCATCGACGCGGGCGAGGTCGGCCTCGCCAACGCGTGGTCGACGGTCGTCGAGGCCTCGCCGAAGCCGCCGCGCACCGCGGGCGAGAAGGTCGAGGACGAGGGCGACGGCGGCTCGAAGGTCGCTGAGTACCTGGTCGCGCAGAAGCTCATCTGAGACACGGTTTCGAGGAGGATTCCGGAAAATGGCTGAAGTACTCGTCCTCGTCGACCACGTCGACGGTGATGTCAAGAAGGTCACGCTCGAGCTGCTGACCGCTGCGCGCGCCCTCGGCGAGCCCTCCGCCGTCGTGGTGGGCCCGACCGGCACCGCGGCGAAGGCCAAGGAAGCGCTCGCCGGCCACGGCGCGGCGAAGGTGTACGTCGCCGAGGGCGACGACGCCGCCGGTTACCTGGTGACGCCGAAGGTCGACGTGCTCGCGAAGCTCGCCGAGCAGGTCTCCCCGGCCGCGGTGCTCGTCGCCGCCAGCGCCGAGGGCAAGGAGGTGGCCGCGCGGGTCGCGCTGCGGCTGGGCTCCGGTCTGCTCTACGACGCGGTCGGCGTGAACGCCGACGGCACCGTGGACCAGTCCATCTTCGGTGGGGCGTTCTCCGTCAAGGCCAAGGCCGCCAAGGGCGCGCCGGTCGTGTCGGTGCGTCCGGGCGCGGTCGAGGCGGAGGCCGCCGACGGCGCGGCCGCCGAGGAGACCGTCGAGATCCCGGCGCAGGACCCGGCGAAGTCCGCCAAGATCACCGGCATCGAGCCGGTCGTCGGCGGCGACCGGCCGGAGCTGACCGAGGCGTCGATCGTCGTGTCCGGTGGCCGCGGCGTCGGCTCGGCGGAGAAGTTCGACGTCGTGGAGAAGCTGGCCGACTCGCTCGGCGCGGCTGTCGGCGCGTCCCGTGCGGCCGTCGACTCCGGCTACTACCCAGCGCAGTTCCAGGTCGGCCAGACCGGCAAGACGGTGTCGCCGCAGCTGTACATCGCGCTCGGCATCTCCGGCGCGATCCAGCACCGCGCCGGCATGCAGACCTCGAAGACGATCATCGCGGTCAACAAGGATGCCGAGGCCCCGATCTTCGAGATCGCCGACTTCGGTGTGGTGGGCGACCTGTTCAACGTCGCGCCGCAGCTGACCGACGCGGTCGACAAGCGCAAGGGCTGACGTTTTCTTTTCGCTCGGAAGGCCGTCGCGTGCTCGCCACGCGGCGGCCTTCCGCGTTCTCCGGAAGCTTCCCAGCTGCCTGAGAGGAACCTGAGAACCCGCAATTAACTCAACGTGCACTGACCGGTCATCGATTGGCACTCTCCGAGGCCGCTTACCGGCAGGTACACCTTGACCATGACGTCGTCACAGCTCCTCGTCAGTACTGATCAGGCGGGTGCCGACCTTCCCGCAGGCGCTCCGCGGTATTCGCTTCTGGTCGCCAACGGGAACGATGAAGTGCTCGCCGCACAGAAACTGCGATACCGGGTTTTCGCCGAGGAGATGGGGGCGGAACTGCATTCCCCGGAGCCCGGCCGGGACGTCGACTACTTCGACGAATTCTGCGACCACCTCGTCGTCCGCGACGACAACACCGGCGAGATCGTCGGCTGCTATCGCATGCTTCCGCCGGAGCGCGCCGCGCAGGCTGGAAAGCTTTATTCGGACAGCGAATTCGACCTGACGACGCTCGCCGCCCTGCGGCCGTCCTTGGTCGAGACCGGACGGTCTTGCGTCCACCCCGACCACCGCAGCGGTGCCGTCGTGAGCCTGGTGTGGGCCGGGATCGCGCGCTACATGCTCCTTTCCGGACACCGCTATCTCGCCGGGTGCGCTTCGGTCCCGATCGACGACGGCGGCAGCTATGCCGCGGGCGTCTGGGATGTCTTGCGCACCAAGCATCACGCCGACGACTCGTTGCGCGTCTCGCCGTTGACGCCCTGGGAACCGGGCGCGATCCCACGTCCCGACCGGGCCATGCTTCCGCCGCTCATCAAGGGTTACGTGCGGCTCGGCGCCAAAGTGTGCGGCCCGCCGGCTCTCGACGCCGACTTCGGGGTCGCGGACTTTTTCGTCCTTCTTGATCTGCAGCAGGTCGACGAGCGTTACTTGAAGTTCTTCCTCGGGGCGCAAGGATGAGCCACGCATGGATGCCGACGTCGCCCTGCGGTGACGGTTGCCTCACCGACGGCGCACCGACGGTCGGCCTGCCGCGACGGATTTTGCGTTTCACCGCAGCGGTTTCAGTAGTCTTCGCGGCGTTGCTGCTCGCGCCGGCGTTGCTGGTGATTCGCGGCCGGAGCCGGGAACGCTTGGTGCGCCGGATCTTCCGGGCAGTGCTGAGGGCGTTCGGCGTGCGGATGTCCGTGGTCGGCGGCGGGGACTTCCTCCTCGCCGCCCCCGCGGGTCGCGGTGCGCTCGTGGTGAACAACCACATCTCGTGGCTGGACATCATTGCGATCAACGCGCTGCGCCCGATGCGGGCCCTCGCGAAGATCGAGATCGCCTCCTGGCCGATCTTAGGGGCGCTTGTCCGTCGCGGGGGCAGCATTTTCCTGGACCGCAACCGTTTGCGCGCTCTGCCGGACACCATGTCCGAACTTGCCGACAGCCTCCGCGCCGGCGCGCTCGTCAACGTGACTCCCGAGGGCACCACCTGGTGCGGCTTGGCCTCCGGCCGCTTCACGACGGCCACCTTCCAAGCCGCGATCGACGGCGGTGTTCCGGTCCGGCCGATCGCCCTCCGCTACCGCCTCGCCGATGGCCGCGAAACCAGTCAGCCGGCGTTCATCGGACCGGAGTCGCTCATCGCGTCTTTACGCCGGGTCGCCGCGCTGCGCGGCCTGGTGCTGGAAGTGCATGTGTGCCCGGAGATCGCTCCCGGCCGCGCAGAGGACCGCCGTTCGCTGGCCGCCCTTGCCGAAGCGGCTGTCCACTCGGCCCTCGGCACAGTCCGCATCCCGCCGCAGCGTCGTCGCCGGGTTCTCGTCGGCCGCCCTGCGGATTCCCAGCCGGTTGCGCACTGACGAACCCCCTGGTCACGGGGCCGCGGAGGGGAGTTGCCGTTTTTTGGCGACACCTTCTCCGCGGCTCCCAGCCCAGCCGCGGTTAGCCTTTCGGCTGACAGTGGACCAGCCCATTCGCCACTTAATGGCGACAGCCGCCCGACTCGCCTCACCGCCGGATGGCTACCCGCTCGTCGCCTGTAACCGCCACCTCGTCATCCGCCACTCGCCTCCCAGCGGCGAATCACTCAGGTCGGCGCGCCTAATTTCCGCGACTCACATCTCTCGCCGCTGAATGGCGACAGTCGCGTATCGTCGGCGCGTCTGCCCACGGTGCTTAGCCTTTTCGCCACTGAGCGGCAACGGCCCACGCGCCGCGGTCGCCGTAAACCGGCAACACCAACTTGCCGAGCCGTGTCGTCCTCAAGGCTAGCCGACGAACATGGTCAAGAAATGGCAAGAGTCAGCTTCCCGCCGGGGTGCCCGTTCCGGCTCTCCTCTTGCGCAGCCGCTGCTTCCGCCAAGGGGAACGTCTTACCCTGCGCAATCCGCAACCCGTTGTGTACATATCCGAGGATCTCGTTCAGGACCTCTTGTGTCTGTCCGTCCTGGCCACCAGACGAAAACGGCACTCCGAGTTCGAAGGCCGCACCGTCGGCAATGGTCACGATGCGATCCTTCGACCCGCGCAACTCGATCGATTCCGGCAAAACGCCATGGCCGGACGCGTCGAACACCGCATCGACCGGTCGGTCCGCCACTGCACGGACCCGCTCGAGCCACCCGTCGCCGTAACGCACTGGAATCGCACCCAGCGCTTTCACCTCATTGAGATTGTGTTGTCCAGCCGTCCCGATTACCGTCGCGCCCAATGCGACCGCGATCTGTGTCGCGAAACGACCGACAGCGCCGCTCGCTCCGTGGACAACCAACAGCTCGCCAGCTTTGACGTCGAGCAGCCGCAACACGCGCAACGCAGTTTCGCCAGCAACCGGCAACGCAGCCGCGTCTTCCCAGGAGAGGCCGACAGGCTTGCGAACGATCGCACCGCCGAGCGCGTACTCCGCGTATCCGCCGGTCGCCGACCAGCCGAACACCTCATCTCCGACGCCGAATTCAGCACCGTCGCCCACCGCGTCGACCACTCCGGCGATCTCCAACCCCGGAATCTGCGGAGTTTTGAGCGCCGCACCGCCAGCCATCGCCCCCGAACGAATCTTCCAGTCGATCGGGTTGATCCCCGCGCGCCGGACCGCGACCCGGACCTGCCCCGGGCCAGGCTCCGGTGTCGGAACCTCGTTCAGTTGCAGCACTTCGGGCCCGCCGTACTCGGCGAAAGTGATGGCTCGCATCTCGGTTCGCACTCTCCTTCGGTCGCCGTACGTCCTACTTAAAGCCAGCCAGCATCCGGCGCATTCCGAACCGCACGCTCGATTCGCCAGTCAACGGCAAAACCCGGGCTCTGTCGCGCTCGACCACCAGCTCTGAGCCTGATCCATCGTTCTAGGCGACTGCAACGACGTCGCCAGTTACCCGGTGTCATCAACTTCCTGTGCCGAGCGACCCTCGCTCGGCCCGCCGCCGCATCCACGGGCTGACGCCAACCTGAGGCAACGATCCACCCTGGATGCGATCCGCCCCACTGTTCACCCCTGAAGATCTACGGGTGGCTTGACCTCCAGAGCGCTGGAGGTTGCAAGCTTCCGATCATGAGCCAGGCCGTCGAAGCGCAGCCTCGAAAAAGTGTCCTCTGGAGTCGCGAACACCGCCTTGTCACCGTCGGGCTGTTGCTTGTGGTCACGCTGGTGGCCTTTGAAAACATGGGCGTCGCCACCGCGATGCCGACGCTGGTCGCCGAACTTCACGGTCTTGCGCTCTACTCGTGGCCGTTCACCACGTTCCTGGTGGCGAGCGTCGTCGCCACCGTCTTGTCCGGACGGCTAGGCGACCGTCGAGGCCCAGCGCCAGCACTGCTAGTGGGGCCGGCTCTGTTTGCCGCAGGACTAGCTGTCGCAGGCATCGCCACGACGATGCCGACGCTCCTGGTCGGCCGAGCCCTGCAGGGCTTCGGCTCGGGGTTTCTGCTGGTGTCCGTCTCGCTGCTGATCGCACTGACGTTCACCGACCGCGAACGCCCCGTCATCTACGCGGCGAACGCGACCGCTTGGGTTCTCCCCGCGGTCATCGGCCCGTCCGTCGCCGGCGTGGTGACCGTGACGGTGGGCTGGCGATGGGTCTTCCTCGGGCTGCTTCCCCTGGTCGGGATCGGAATTGCTCTCCTTTACAAGATCACTCGCCGCTTGCCTGCCCATGTGCCGCTGCCAGCCGGACGTCGCGCGGGCGTCATCGCCGCCGTCGTCGCCGCGCTCGGCGTTGCCGCCCTGAGCTGGGCCGCCCAACACCCATCGCCTGCCGCAATCGCATACGGAACCCTGGGTCTTGTCGCGCTAGCCGTCGCACTGCGCAAACTCCTGCCTGCCGGAACGATGACCTTCCGCCCCGGACTGCCCACGGTGGTCGCCTCCCGCGCCTTGATCGCCGGCGCATATGCAGGAATGGAGGCGTATCTCCCACTGACCATGACCGCCGTTCACGGCTACAGCCCCGCACTCGCTGGCTTGCCGCTCACCATCACCGCTCTCGGCTGGTCCGCCGCATCCGCCCTCCAAGGCCGGTTCCTCGACTGGTCCCGCGAGGCATCGCTGCGTACTGGTTTCGCACTCGTCGCGATCGGCCTGGTCGGCTTCGGCTTTGTCGCCCAACCGTGGTTCCCGGCCTGGGTGGCCTTCGCTGTTTGCGCGGTCGGCGGGGCCGGGATGGGAATCGCGATGCCCGCCATCTCGGTCCTCCTACTGCGTTACTCCCCGGAGGGAGAGCGCGGCTTCAACACCTCCGCGATGCAGCTCGCCGACTGGGTCGGATCAGCGCTGCTCATCGGGCTCGGCGGGGTACTCCTGGCCGCTGTCGCGTCCGCCGCCCAGCCGTCCTCCGCGATGGGACTGCTCAGTATCGCCCTCGTCCTGCTGGCGCTGCTCGGCGTCCAACTCACGAGCAGGTGGCCGAAACAGGTGTGACGTGCCACTCCGCGGCCCGGGGCGAGCTTCGTCACAGGCCGCATCGGTCTACCCTGATAGAGCGATGACCTATCTCGACCATGCGGCAACGACTCCGATGCTGCCCGAAGCCATTGCGGCGATGACTGAGGCTTTGTCCACCGTGGGCAACGCCTCCGCGCTGCATTCTTCGGGCCGTCGTGCTCGGCGGGCCGTCGAGGAAGCGCGCGAAGTGATCGCCGCCGCTCTGGGCGCGCGGCCCTCGGAGATTATCTTCACCGGCGGCGGTACGGAGAGTGACAACCTCGCGGTCAAGGGCATCTTCTGGGCTCGCCATGGCGAGGACTCGGCCCGGCGTCGCATCCTTTGCAGCACGGTCGAGCATCACGCGGTCCTCGACACTGTCGAGTGGCTTGAGCAGCACTCCGACGCCGAGATCACCTGGCTCGAAGTCGACGACCAGGGCCGGGTCTCGCCGGAAACGCTCCGCGCGGCGATTGAATCGGCACCGGAGACTGTCGCCCTGGCAACGGTGATGTGGGCGAACAACGAGGTCGGCACGGTCAATCCGGTCGCCGCCCTCGCCGCGGTCTGCAACGAGTACGGCATCCCCCTGCACACCGACGCCGTCCAGGCCGTCGGTGCAATTCCGGTCGACTTCACCGCATCCGGCGCAGCCGCACTCACGCTGACCGGTCACAAGCTTGGCGGCCCGTACGGCGTCGGTGCGCTGCTTCTTGACAGGGATACGTCATGTGTCCCGGTCCTCCACGGCGGTGGCCAGGAACGCAGCGTTCGTTCGGGCACTCTCGACGTCCCAGCGATTGCTGGCTTCGCCGCTGCTGTCCAAGCGGCGATCAGCGGCCGCGCAGAGTACGCCGACCGAGTTGAGAAGCTGCGCGACGAACTCGTCGCCGCGGTCTTGCGGGAGGTCCCGGACGCGATTCTTAATGGTCGCGACGGCGAGCGTTTGCCGAGCCACGCTCACTTCACCTTCCCCGGCTGCGCAGGCGACAGCCTGCTGATGCTTTTGGACGCCAAGGGCATCGAGTGCTCCACCGGCTCGGCATGCACCGCGGGTGTCGCGCAGCCAAGCCACGTCCTCCTGGCAATGGGGGCAGACGCCGCCGCGGCTCGCGGTTCGCTCCGATTCTCGCTTGGCCACACGTCGACACTGGACGACGTGCACACGCTGGCGCGCGAGATCGGTGGCGTCGTCACCCGTGCCCGACAGGCCGGCCTCGCCGGCATGCGCAAGCAGACCCAGAAGCAAGAGGTGTAAAGCAATGCGGGTACTGGCCGCAATGAGCGGAGGAGTCGACTCGGCCGTCGCCGCCGCGCGTGCAGTGGACGCCGGCCACGATGTCGTCGGAGTGCACCTGGCGCTTTCAGCTCAACCTGGCACGCTGCGGACAGGTTCCCGCGGCTGCTGCACCATCGAAGATTCACACGACGCTCGCCGGGCCGCGGATATCCTCGGTATCCCGTTCTACATCTGGGATTTCGCGGAGCGCTTCACCGAAGAGGTCGTTGAGACGTTTGTCGGCGAGTACGCCGCCGGACGTACGCCCAATCCTTGCGTGACTTGCAACGAGAAGATCAAGTTCGAGGCGCTGCTTGAGAAGGCGCTCGCTCTTGGCTTCGATGCTGTCGCGACCGGTCACTATGCGCGCCTGGCGACCGTTGACGGCGAATTGGAACTTCGCCGGAGCGCGGACGAAGGCAAGGATCAGTCGTACGTGCTGGCTTCCCTGCAGCCAGAGCAGCTGCGTCATGCGATGTTTCCGCTGGGCGACTCCTGGAAGTCGGATGTGCGTGCCGAGGCGGAGCAGCGCGGGCTTTCCGTCGCGCGGAAGCCGGACAGCCACGACATCTGCTTCATCCCGGATGGCGACACCAAGAAGTTCTTGGAGAAGCGACTCGGCGAACGTCCTGGCGAACTCGTCGATGCAGAGACCGGCGCGGTGCTTGGGCATCACACTGGCGTGCACGGGTTCACCGTCGGCCAGCGGAAGGGCCTCGGCATCGATGCGCCGGCCGCTGATGGGCGACCGCGGTATGTCCTTTCGCTTGAACCTGTTTCGGGCACGGTGAAGGTCGGGTCGTCGGCAGACCTCGGTGTCCACGCCATCGACGCGGACCGCCCGATCTGGCCGAGCGGACGAGCATTGGACGGGCCGACCGAATGCACCGTCCAGGTTCGCGCGCATGGGGGCATTGCCGATGCGGTCGCCGAAGTGGATGAAGACGGACGAGTCTCCATCCAACTGCGGGAGCCGCTGCGCGGTGTGGCACCTGGCCAGGTCGTTGTTCTTTATCGGCAAGACGACCAGGCCGGCGACCTTGTGCTCGGGAGTGCCAAGATTTCTGGCACGCGCTGATCTCTCTACGCGCCTAGGCGTTCCTCCTCAGGCTGTTCCGGCGTGGGCTGTGGATCGTGCAGTGGCGGAGGCGCGCTTTCAGCCGTCTCGCCCGTCGGAGTCGTGACGATCAGCTTCCCGTCCTGCATGACCTCATAGCTCCAGTCGGCTCGATTCTTGAGACGACGGTGACGTAGGCAGTAGCTCAAAGTCGAGTCCGCGTCCGCGGAATCGGGGCCGGTCGGCTCCGTGAGGCAGTTGTGCGCGGGCCGCGGGCAGCCGGGCTGTCGGCACTCACGGTCGCGGACCCGCACGAACTCCTCGACATCGATGTTCGGCCGATACCGGAACTTGCCGACCTCGATCACTTGCCCGGTCAGCGGGTCAGTGATGACCCGGCGGACGATCGTGTCGGGACCAGTCGCGATGTGGCGCGCGAGTTCGGCGGGGATATGACCGTGGCCGGCTAGCTCAGCGGGATTCTCGTTGAGGCCTAGATATGTCTTCAGATCGACATAGAGGTACACCTCGGTCTGCTCGGGAACGCCGCCCTTGCCGCTGAGCAGCAGATCGATCGCGACGTCAGCGCGCAGCTGGTCGAGGGTTCGCTTTTCGTCGCCCGTCTTGAGCGACCGAGCGATCTTGTCGACGCGGAGGTAGGCCGCTGCGGCTTTGTCCGTCGAGGCGTTGTCGATGGAGAACCGCGAGATTCCTTCGCTCTGGTGCTGCAGGATGACGCGACGCTCGGCTTTCCGCTGAGACAGTCGGTTCATCGCCCCATCTGGGTCGATTTTCGTTGCGGCGTAAGCGGTCGCCTTGCGGACTTGGGTCGGGTTCTTGTCTTCCAGCCGGTGTTCGAGCAGGTAGTCGACCATCCGCGCGTGGTGGTCGGACAGCTGGCTGGTGCCGTCGGTGACTTTCATGGCGCGGTAGAGATCGAACTTGCCCTGGTCCATCAGCCGGAAAGTTCGAGGCAGACGGTGGGCCAGAGCTTCGGCCGCGTGGATCATCGCTCCGGCTCGGGTATCGGTGATATGCAAGGCAATCGCGAGCTCGCACGCCAGTTCGTGCGGGTCTGATCTTCGTCTTCGCATGCCCGCCATGCAATGCAACTGCAACGCCTGCAAGCGGGCGATCTGCCGGTTCGCATCCTTCACTGCCGCTATCAACTGGTCTGGCTGCAAGCGATCGAAAAGGCTGAGGTTCGCGTGCATGGTTCGGAGCAGGAAGGCGAGGTCTGCGGTTTCGGTGGTGGTGGTGGTGGTCTGGCCGACGTGATCCGCCGGCGCGGTCGACTTGCTCATGATCGTCACGATACGCAGTTATTCGAGCACAGTCAGCTAAATTGCACGAGGGGACCCCTCGTGCAATCGCTTGGCTTCCGCGTGGCAACTCTGGCACGGTGAAGGCAGGGCTATCGAGCGTGCGGACGGTTGAAGCTGCGGGAGGGAGTGATCAGAGATGCAGCTTGAAACCCGTGTGACTCGCGACGAAGCCCAATCGTTCGTAGAAGCGGTGCGCTGCCGTCCTCGTTGTGTCCGAGGTGAGCTGGACCAGGTTGCAGCCGCGTCGTCGTGATTCGTCGATGGCCCACTGCACGAGTTGTGCGCCCATGCCCGAGCTGCGGTGATCGCGGTGCACGCGCGCGGCTTCGATTTGCCCGCGAAGTGCTCCGCGCCGCGCGAGACCGGGAATGATCGTCAGCTGAAGTGTGGCTACCGGTCGGTCGTTTGACGTTGCGACGACCAGTAGCTGATTTGGGTCTGCATCAATGGTTTTGAAAGCCTGCAGGTAGGGCTCGAGGTCGGCTGGCGAGTCGCGGGTTGCTCCCAGTTGGTCGTCCGCAAGCATCTGGACGATCGCTTCGACATCGTCGGCTCGAGCTCGTCTCACAGTGGTAGGAGGCACGGTAGTTCAGTATTCCAGTGGGTGAGCGTGGGATGGTCGACCGCTACGTGGTCTTGTAGCGGCGAATGCCGTCGACTTCTTCGGCCGTGAGCTTGTTCTGTGAGACCAGCAGATCCAGGTGTGCGCCGGTTTCCAGGACGGCGAGCATCTGATTGAAGGCGTCCATTTCGGACAGTTTGCGGCCGCGGCGGGTCCAGCCGAGGCGGTTGGCGGCTTCGAAAGCGGTGCTTGCCCCTGCTTCGATCTGGGCCGCCATCGTGTCGAGACGTTGCCGGTGGTGTTCGAGAAGTTCGTCGACGCGGGCATGCACGCTGTCGGTGACTGGGCCATGAGCCGGCAGCATTCGCCGGTCCGGCATGCCTCGAACGAGACGGAGGGAGTCGAGATAGTCGTTCAGCGGCAACTCAGCCGGAACTGGCTGGAAGCCGATCGACGGAGTGATGTGCGGGAGCACGTGGTCGCCGGAGAACAACAGGTTTGCTGCGCCGTCGACGAAAACCACATGTCCGTTGGTGTGCCCTGGGGTGTGGACTACGTCGAACTCACGGTCGGGCAGCACCGCTCGCCGGCCGGGCGTCAGCCATTCGTCCGGCTCTTCCCAAAGATTCGCCTCGGTGTGGCGAGGTTCCGAACCGAACAGCTTGCTGAGCGCGGTGATGACCTCTTGTCCGTCGCTGAGGCGAAGGAGATCGAGCTGGGCTTGCATGGGGAACTGGTTTGGGTTGGCGCTCGCGTCCAGTGAAGGCTGCTCGAGCTTGCCTAGGGCGATCCGGTTGCCGAACTCCCGCCGAAGCGCGACTGCCTGTGTGTAGTGGTCGCGGTGGACGTGGGTGATGAGGAACTCACGGACGTCGCCGAGTTCGGCGTCGATCGCCTTGAGTGCGTCGGCCAGCAACTGGCGAGATTCGGTGAGGGCCCATCCCGAGTCGACGAGCACGAGGTTCGCGCCGTCGGTGACGGCGTAGACGTTGACTGCGCGCAGGGCGTCGTTCGGGAGCGGCAAGGGGATCCGGTAGACGCCCGCGGCCACTTCGTAGACCCCGGGATCGGCCCAGTTCGAGTAACTGCCTTCGGGCAACGGCTCCACGGCGACCTCCGTCCAGGCGGGACCTCGGCGTCCCGGACTTTCCTTACATTGGGCCGTATTCCGGTCGCTGTCCACCTGGCGGGGCTGAGACACCGGTCACGTGATCAGCCGGATGGTGCGGTGAGCGCGAGGTCGATAGTCAACGTTGTCGCGATGAGCATGCTGGCCAGCGGCTCGGGGACCTGCTGCGGGATCTCTACGAGACAGGCGTTGCCGCTGAGCGGCGAAAGCTCCGGCGATGGAACTCCGACGTGGGCGACCTCTGCGCCGGCCGGGTCCTCGACCGTGACTTCCCAGCGTTGCCGGCCAGTGGCGATGACGGTGGCGATCGTCTTGCCTTCGGCGCGAAGGGTGAAACGGACGCGGCCTGCGTCGGTCGGGATGATTTCGCCGATTGGCGTTCCGTCCGCGCGGGTGACCACGAAGCGGGCCAACTGGTCCTTCGCGGGTTTCTCGACCTTGAGGACAGTGCTCTGGTTCGCGTCGCGGACCTCGAACATCCGGCCGATGTGCTGGCCGGATTTCCACAGATGCTGAATGACTCTGCGCAGAAAACTGGGCGTCATGACGGCTACGTCGCCGATGTGAAGGCCGTGGCGGTCGAACACGCCGTACTCCTGGCCGACGGTGGTCGGCTTCGGCTCCCGGCTGACGTAAAGGACCGGCTCGGTGAAGAGAGTGCGCTCAAAGGAGCGGCTTGAAGCCCGGCGGCCCGGTGCGCCGGGCATGCTGCCCCGTCGCGGCTCCCGGGCGGATGCGTCACCGGGTGTTTTGCCGGGCGGTGGCGGGGCGGAGCTGGTCATGACGATCCAGACTAACGCGGTGACCGCGAATTCGGTGCAGGCAAAGGGATATGCGGCGAATGTCCGGCTATTGCCGCGCGGCTGGGTGAAGCTTGTCCACAGGGGCGGTGCGGACAGCACCCGCACGTTCCGCGACAATCCGGCCTGTGACTGAACGACCTTGGCCCGCGGGCGCGGCAACGGGAATCGGGTCTATGCCGGGGACCGATCCCGTCGAGGCCGCTGCCGTGGTGTTCGGAGAGCTTCCCGGCTTCCCGTATGTGCCCGAATTGCCGGCTCGTGGCGTCGGTGCCGACCTGGTCGGCCGGACCGCGGCGTTGCTCGTCGACCTGGCGATCGAGGTTGTGCCGAGCGGTTACCGCGTGGCCGGGCGGCCCGGTCACGAGCATCGTCGCGGGCGTGACCTGCTCCAGTGGGACCTCGACGCCGTCCAAGCTGCCCGCGAGAACGCTGGCGCGCCGGCCGTTCTCAAGACCCAGATCGCTGGGCCGTGGACGCTCGGCGCGGGGATCGAGCTTGCCCGCGGACACCGGGTGCTCACTGACCGCGGGGCGTTACGGGACTTCACCGCGTCACTCCTCGACGGGCTTGCCCAGCATGTCGCGGAGCTGACCGCGAGGACTGATGCACCGGTGGTCGTGCAGCTCGACGAGCCGTCGTTGCCTGCTGTTCTTGCCGGAAAACTGTCGACTCCGTCGGGTTACGGCAACGTGCCGGCGGTGCCTGAGCCTGAGGTTCGGGAGCTGCTTGCGACGACGATCGAACGGATCGGCGCGTTGACTGGGCAGCCAGTCATCGTCCACTGCTGCGCTCCGCGGCCGCCGATCGCGCTCCTCCGTGCCGCGGGTGCCGGGGCCATCGCGTTGGACGTCAGCCTGCTTGCCGGGGCGTCCGCCGAGCTCCTGGACGAGATTGGCGAGGCTTGGGACAGCGGTATCTCGTTCTTCTTGGGCCTCGTACCGGCTACGGACCCGGTGACGGCTCCCGGCCTGAAGGACCTCGCTTCGCCGGCGCTCAAGCTCGTGGACCGGCTGGGGTTCAACCGTTCAATCCTGGCCGAGCGTGCGGTTCCGACGCCGGCGTGTGGGCTGGCCGGTGCCACGAACGAGTGGATGCGCCGCGCGCTCGCTCTTAGTAGCGACCTGGGCAAAGGGTTCGTGGAGCCACCCGAGAACTGGTGATTTCGCGGACGCGCCGCTGCCGTGACGCGTACCGTGGCTGGCGAAGAGAAGCAACCGGGGGAATTTCGAATCATGCGCTTGTTCCGTCGTCGCCGCTCGGAAGCCGACACCGAGGCCGCGCCGCCAGATCCCCGTACGCCATGGCCTGAGCAGCAGGTGCCGTCTGACGCCGTCGCCGAGGCGGCTGCGTTCTGGGAAGGGTGGTACGACCTCCTGCCCGAAGTCAGTGCTGCGCTGGGCGAAGGCGAGCCGCATCGGGTCGAGCACGATCTGTGCGTGCTGGTCGAGGCGCTGCACCCGCGGCTGCACTTCTCGCTCGAACGCGGCCGGACCGCCATCTACGCGTTGGTCGTGAGCGGGCAGGAAGACCCGGAGCTGCGCCCGTACACCGACGCGTGGAAAGCGGCTGGACCGCCGGACGACGCGATCTGGGAGTACCACGATTCGGTGCCTCCGGTCCCGGACCCGACAGAGGTGACGGTGAACCTGGGCGAGCATCGGATCTCGCTGGCCGATGTCCGGGTTGTCGCGCAGGTGGACGATGGCGTGGTCGACGTCGCAGTCCATCATCCGGCGTTCGCGGAGCTGGACGAGGCTGCCCGCACCACGATGACGTTCCTGCCGCTCGACGCGACGTTAGGCGAGCGTCTGGCCGCCGAGAGGCTCCGCCGGGTCGAGACCGCCGAGGCGGTGCCGGAGGGCACGATCGATCTGCTGGAGTTCCGGGAGCTGGTCCGCGGACTGACGGAGCGACCGGACGAAAGTGTCGGTGCCTCCGGCTAGGCTCACCACCTGTGAGCAGCACCGACCTTCCCCAAGACCAGGCGGCCGTGGAGGCCGCCCAGGACGTGACCGACGTACCGGCCGACGTGCGCGAGCGGCACGGCGCGCTCGCCGAGGAGATCCGCGGCCATCAGTTCCGGTACTACGTGCTGGATTCGCCGATCGTCTCCGACGGCCAGTTCGACGCGCTCCTCAGCGATCTCCAGGAGATCGAGGACGAGTACCCGGCGCTGGTCACGCCGGATTCGCCGACCCAGAACGTCGGCGGCACGTTCTCCACCGAGTTCGTCGCGCACGACCATCTCGAGCGCATGCTGAGCCTGGACAACGTGTTCGACACCGAGGAGTTCCTCACCTGGGTCGAACGGGTCGAGAAGGAAATCGGGTCCACGGAGTATTTGGCCGAGTTGAAGATCGACGGGCTCGCCATCAACCTGCTCTACGAAAACGGCAAGCTCACCAGGGGCCTTACCCGCGGCGACGGGCGTACGGGCGAGGACGTCACGCTCAACATTCGCACCCTCGATCAGGTACCGGACCAGCTCACCGGCACCGACGAGTTCCCAGTGCCGAAGCTCGTCGAAGTGCGCGGCGAGGTCTACTTCCGCGTCGAGGACTTCCTTGAGCTGAACGCGAAGATGGTCGAGGCGGGCAAGTTGCCGTACGCGAACCCGCGCAACACCGCTGCCGGGTCGCTGCGGCAGAAGGACCCGAAAATCACCCGCGAGCGCCGGCTGCGGCTGATCTGCCACGGTCTCGGCAAGCGCGATGGTTTCGAGCCGGTCACGCAGTCGCATGCTTACGACGCGTTGGCGGCGTGGGGGTTGCCGGTGTCGCCGCACACGCGAGTGCTGCGGACCGGCAAGGAACTCACCGATCACATCGCCTATTGGGGTGAACATCGGCACGACGCCGAGCACGAGATCGACGGCGTGGTGATCAAGGTCGATCAGGTCGCTTTGCAGCGCCGGCTCGGCACCACGTCGCGTGCGCCGCGGTGGGCGATCGCGTACAAGTATCCGCCGGAAGAGGCGATCACGACGCTGCTCGACATCCAGGTCGGGGTCGGGCGTACAGGTCGGGTCACCCCGTTCGCCGTCACCGAGCCGGTGAAAGTCGCGGGCTCGACGGTCGCGCGGGCGACGCTGCACAACCAAGAAGAGGTCAAGCGCAAGGGCGTGCTGATCGGCGACCGGATCGTGATCCGCAAGGCCGGCGACGTGATTCCCGAGGTGCTCGGTCCCGTCGTCGACGCGCGGACCGGTGACGAGCGCGAATTCGTCATGCCCACCGAATGTCCGGAATGCGGCACGGAACTCGCCTATCAAAAGGAAGGCGACAAGGACATCCGGTGTCCGAACACCCGGTTCTGTCCTGCGCAGCTGCGGGAACGGCTGTTCCATCTCGCCGGTCGCGGTGCGTTCGACATCGAGGTGCTCGGGTACGAGGCGGCAGTTGCGCTGCTCGACGCCAGGGTGGTCGCTGACGAGGGCGACGTATTCGACCTCACCGAGGAGGCGCTAGCCGAGGTGGAGTTGTTCCGCACCAAGGCAGGCGACCTGTCGGCGAACGCGCGGAAGCTTCTGGCGAACCTCGATTCGGCGAAGGACCGTCCGCTGTGGAAAGTGATCGTCGCGCTGTCGATCCGGCATGTCGGGCCGACCGCGGCGCAGGCGCTCGCGCGCGAATTCGGTTCGTTGCAACGGATCGAGGACGCGAGCGAGGAGGAACTCGCGGACGTCGACGGCGTCGGCCCGACCATCGCGCACGCCGTGCAGGAATGGTTCGAGGTCGACTGGCACCGGGAAATCGTCGAAAAATGGCGACGGGCCGGGGTTCGGATGGAGGAAGAGCGCGACGAGTCCATCCCGCGGAATCTCGAGGGCCTGTCGATCGTGGTGACCGGTTCGCTGGACGGGTTTTCCCGTGACGAGGCAAAGGAGGTCATCATGGCGCGCGGCGGCAAAGCGGCGGGATCGGTGTCGAAGAAGACGGCGTTCGTTGTGGTGGGCGAAGCTCCGGGGTCGAAGTACGACAAGGCTGTGCAGTTGAAGGTGCCGGTGCTGGACGAGAACGGGTTCCGCGCGCTGCTGGAGCGCGGCCCGGAGGCGGCTGCGGAACTGGCGCTCGACACGGGTGCGGACGAGGAAGCTGAGGGCGGCGATGAGTGAGGTGGAGATTCGTCCGGCGCGGCCGGAGGAGTTCGAGGCGCTCGGCGAGGTGACCGTCGAGGCTTACCGGATCGAGGGATTCTTCGACACGGACGCGGCGTACGAGGCGAAACTCCGTGACGTGTCGGGGCGAGCGGAGCACGCCGAGCTGCTGGTCGCGGTAGATCCGGACGGAGAGGTCTTGGGCTCGGTCGCGATCGTTCAGCCCGGGAGCAAGCTGTCCGAGATTTCCCAGCCGGGGGAGTTGGAGTTCCGCATGCTGGCGGTCGCGGAGGCGGCGCGCGGGCGAGGGGTCGGGGAGGCGCTCACCCAGGCGGTGCTGACCCGTGGCCGGGAACTCGGCGTCGACCGGGTCGTGCTGAGCAGCCTCGACGTGATGCGGAAGGCGCACCGGCTCTACGAGCGGCTTGGGTTCCGGCGCTTGCCCGCGCGGGACTGGCATCCGCATCCGGGCGTCAACTTGATCGCCTACGAATACGGCTTCTGACCTCTCGTTCTCGCTGGTCAGGGACTTTTGCCGTTTTTTGGCGAAAGCGTTGGACGGGGTTCGCCGCCGGTTTTCGCCGTTGAGTGGCGACGGTTTGGCGAACCCCGCCCGGGCTTCCGTCGGGTACTGGTGAGCGCTGTGGCGGTCCTGGCGGTGAGTGTCGGTCGGACGGGAATGGTCCAGGCTGTCGTTGACGGACGGGCTGTGCGTCGGCGCGCCTGTTTGGCGAGCTTCGACTGGGTACGCGTTGTAACGTCTGGATGTCTGGCTTCGACTCAAGCTGTCACGCGTGAAGTACCGACTCGTACCGAGGAAGCGTGAGCATGGCGAAATTCGTTCAAGCCGCAGTACCGGTCGTTGGCGTTGCCGCGTTTCTTGCTGTTGCGTGCAACGCGGCCCCACAACCTGGTGGCACCTCGACGACGACAGTCACGAGCGACACCGTGACCGCAACGGCGACCCAGTCCGCGACGGCGACCGTGAGCGCACCGATCAGCACTGCGCAGCCGGCGACGATCAAAGTCCCTGACGTGTCCGGGATGAATCATCAGGACGCGCAGGACGCTATGCAGGCGGCTGGGCTGTACAACCTGCGCGAGGTCGATTCGTCTGGGAAGAAGCGGATGATGATCATCGACCGGAACTGGTGCCAGACCGGGCAGGATCCCAAGCCTGGGACCGTGGTTTCTGCTGGCACAGTCGTCACCCTCTATGCCGACAAGTGCTGATCGCCGCTGTTTGGCGCAGCCGGGGAGCCGGTAGCCGTTTCACCTTTATGAGGGAGATTGTCTGCACTTGAGGACAGTCGACGGCGACTGAACTCCAGTGCAACGAAGGGCCGAGACAGGCTTGAATTTGTGCTGGCTACGACCTTTTACCGGCCGATTCGCCGATTATCGGCAACCAAGATCCGCCAGACGCTCCGCTCGGCCACCACCTTCAGGACATCTGACCCAATCCCTGGGTCACCCGTCCAGAACCACCGCGACGATCCCGGCGAAGTGCGCCAGCCGAGCGACCTCCGCGGCACGGAAGTTGGGCCCGCCCGGTCGCGCGACGAGCATCGCCTTCCCCGGCTTGCCCAGCGGAGTGGCGGCCAGTTCGGTGCCGAGTTCCTTCCACGTCTCCGGGACCCACGAATCCTCGCCGTCCAAAACCGTCGCACGTTCCAGCGGCAGCCACGGCAAGTCCGTGAACGGGTTCTCCGGCGCCGCGCTCGACGAAGCCAAGCGGCGAGGGCCCGATTCCGCGTGCTCGACGATCACCGCCCACCCGGCGCGGATGATCTTCGGCACACCTTCGGCGAGCAAATCCAACCCGGCCTTCGGCTGTGCGGCGATCTCCTCGACCAGTTCGAGCTCGCGATGGGTGTCGAGGATGCCCGCGTACGGCCGCACCGCGTCGACCTCGACGCCTTCCACGCTCTCGGCCGCGGTGATCAGCGCGTCCGGGAGCCTGCCCGACGGGAGTTCGACCACCAGGTCGTCGATCGCGAGGCCGCCGCCACGTTCCACCACGTCCACGCTCAGGATGTCGGCCCCGACCGTGCCGAGCGCGGTCGCGACCGCGCCGAGGGTGCCGGGGGAGTCCGGTAGCTGGACCCGGATCAGGAACGACACCACGCGCCCCTCTCGCCTCAGGCGTCCCAGCCCTGTCGTGGGACGCGCTTGCCGGGCGCCGATTGTGACAGACCGGGTACCCGCGGGGGCCCGCTGTCCGGCAAGCGGGACGCCCTGCCCGGCGCCCGCGGCCCGATAACCCGGTCGAACCGTCCGACGCCGTCACCATAGACTTGCAGCTTCCGAGAGCACCCGCACAGCACACCCCGGGAGTCACCCGCGTGCCCAACATTTCCCGAGACGAGGTCGCACACCTCGCGAGGCTGGCCAGGCTGGCCGTGACCGACGACGAGCTGGACGTTTTCGCCGGCCAGCTCGACCAGATCCTGGACTCGGTCGCGAAGGTCAGCGAAGTCGCCGAGGAAGACGTCCCGCCGACCTCGCACGCCGTGCCGCTGACGAACGTCTTCCGCGAGGACACCGTCCGGCCCAGTCTCGAGCAGCAGGACGCGCTGGCCGCCGCGCCGGCCGCCGAGGACGGCCGGTTCCGGGTGCCGCGGATCCTGGGAGAAGAACAGTGAGCGAACTCGTCAAGCTGACCGCCGCCGAACTGGCGGCGAAGATCCACGCGCGCGAGGTGTCCGCCGTCGAGGTCGCGCAGGCGCACCTGGACCGGATCGCCGCGGTGGACGACCACGTGCACGCGTTCCTGCACGTCGACACGGAAGGCGCGCTCGGCGCGGCCAAGGCCGTCGACGAGCAGCTGGCCGCGGGAGAGCAGCCGGCGTCGCCGCTGGCGGGCGTCCCGCTGGCGCTGAAGGACGTGCTGACCACGAAGGGCGTCCCGACGACCTGCGGGTCCCGCACGCTCGAGGGATGGCTGCCGCCGTACGACGCGACCGTCACGCGCAAGCTGCGCGAAGCGGGCGTCGTGATCCTCGGCAAGACGAACATGGACGAGTTCGCGATGGGCTCCTCCACGGAGAACTCGGCGTACGGCCCGACGCACAACCCGTGGGACCACGCGCGCATCCCGGGTGGTTCGGGCGGTGGCTCCTCCGCGGCGATCTCGGCGTTCGAGGCGGCTCTCGCGATCGGCACGGACACCGGCGGCTCGATCCGCCAGCCCGGCGCTGTCACCGGCACTGTGGGCGTGAAGCCGACGTACGGCGGAGTGTCGCGCTACGGGCTCGTGGCGTTCTCGTCTTCGCTTGACCAGGCCGGGCCGTGCGCGCGTACGGTGCTTGACGCCGCGCTGCTGCACGAAGCGATCGCTGGTTACGACCCGATGGACTCGACGTCCATCAACGCACCGGTGCCGCCGGTTGTCGCCGCGGCGCGCGAAGGCGCGAAGGGCGACCTGTCCGGCGTACGCGTCGGCGTCGTGAAGGAGTTCGGCGGCGACGGCTACCAGGCAGGCGTGCTGCGCTCGTTCCAGGCTGCCGTGGAGCAGCTTCGCGCTCTCGGCGCCGAAGTGGTCGAGGTGTCGTGCCCGCACTTCACGTACGCGCTGCCTGCGTACTACCTGATCGCGCCGAGCGAAGCGTCGTCGAACCTCGCGCGCTTCGACGCGATGCGGTACGGCCTGCGCGTCTCGGACGACGGCGAACACAGCGCCGAAGAAGTGATGTCGCTGACCCGCGAGAAGGGCTTCGGCGCTGAAGTGAAGCGTCGCATCATGCTCGGCACGTACGCGCTTTCGTCGGGCTACTACGACGCGTACTACGGCTCCGCGCAGAAGGTGCGCACGCTCATCACGCGCGACTTCACGCAGGCCTTCGAGAAGGTCGACGTGCTCGTGTCGCCGACGACGCCGACCACGGCGTTCAAGCTCGGCGAGCGCGTGGACGACCCGATGGCGATGTACCTCGCCGACCTGTGCACCATCCCGTCGAACCTCGCGGGCAACGCCGCCATGAGCGTCCCGAGCGGACTGTCCGACGAGGACGGGCTGCCGGTCGGCCTGCAGATCATGGCCCCGGCGCTCGCCGACGACCGGCTGTACCGCGTCGGCGCCGCGTACGAGGCCGCGCGCGACGCCGCTGCCGGCGGCTCGCTCGTGCACCAGGCTCCGGAGCTGGGAGGAACGAAGTGACTGCCGTGGCCGAGTTGATGGACTACGCCGAGGTCATCGAGCGGTTCGACCCCGTGCTCGGGCTCGAGGTCCACGTGGAGCTCAGCACGAACACGAAGATGTTCTGCGGCTGCGTCAACGAGTTCGGCGGCGAGCCGAACACCAAGACGTGCCCGACCTGCCTCGGCCTGCCCGGTTCGCTGCCTGCGGTGAACGGCAAGGCGGTCGAGGGCGCGATCCGGATCGGTCTCGCGCTCAACTGCGAGATCGCGGAGTGGTGCCGGTTCGCCCGGAAGAACTACTTCTACCCGGACATGCCGAAGAACTTCCAGACGTCGCAGTACGACGAGCCGATCGCGTTCGACGGCTACCTCGACGTGACGCTGGACGACGGCGAGGTCGTGCGCGTCGAGATCGAGCGCGCGCACATGGAGGAGGACACCGGCAAGTCGCTGCACATCGGCGGCGCGACCGGCCGGATCCACGGTGCCGAGCACTCGCTGCTCGACTACAACCGCGCCGGCGTGCCGCTGATCGAGATCGTCACCAAGCCGATCACCGGCACCGGCGAGCGGGCGCCCGAGGTGGCGCGCGCGTACGTCACCGCGCTGCGCGATCTGCTGCGAGCGCTCGACGTGTCCGACGTCCGCATGGACCAGGGCTCGCTGCGCTGCGACGCGAACGTGTCGCTGATGGCCAAGGACGCGACGGAATTCGGCACGCGCACCGAGACGAAGAACGTCAACTCGCTGCGCAGTGTCGAGCGCGCGGTGCGGTACGAGATGACGCGCCAGGCGGCGATTCTCGCCGAAGGCGGGTCGATCCGGCAGGAGACGCGGCACTTCCAGGAGGCCGACGGCACCACGTCGTCCGGGCGCGCCAAGGAAACCGCGGAGGACTACCGGTACTTCCCGGAGCCCGACCTCGTGCCGATCGCGCCGTCGCGCGAGTGGGTCGAGGAGCTGCGCGCGACGCTGCCGGAGATGCCGTGGGAGCGGCGCAAGCGGATCCAGGAAGAGTGGAAGCTCTCCGACGAGGCGCTGCGCGACCTGCTGAACGTCGGTGCCGTGGACCTCGTCGCGGCGACGGTCGAAGCCGGTGCGACGCCGGACGAGGCGCGCGGCTGGTGGGTCAACACGCTGGCGCAGGAAGCGAACACGCGCGAGGTCGAGCTTGCCGAACTGGCGATCACGCCGGCGCAGGTCGCCGAGGTGATCGGGCTCGTGTCCTCCGGGGAGCTGACGAACAAGCTCGCCAAGGAGGTCGTGCAGGGCGTTCTCGCGGGCGAGGGTTCGCCGCGCGAGGTCGTCGAGAAGCGCGGCCTGAAGGTCGTTTCCGACGATTCGGCGCTGCTCACCGCGGTCGACGAAGCTCTGGCCGCGCAGCCGGACATCGCCGACAAGATCCGCGGCGGCAAGGTCGCCGCGGCAGGCGCGATCGTCGGCGCGGTCATGAAGGCGACCAAGGGCCAGGCCGACGCCAAGCGGGTGCGCGAGCTGATCATCGAGCGCGTCGGTTCCTGAGTGGCTTTTTCGCTTCGACGCGTCACCTGGCGCGAGTGGCTCGGCCTGGCGGCAGGGCTGCTCGCGGCCGGGTCGACAGCCCTGCCCTGGACTGTGTTGTCGGCGGACACCGCGACGTCCGATGTCCGCGAGGCGTTCAAGACGTTGCCGCACAGCGACGTCGTGCGCACGGCGTGGAATTCGGATCTTTTCTCGTGGGGTCCGCCGTTGCTCCTGGCCGTGGTCGGCCTTGGAGTGGTCCTGTTCGGGCAGGTCACGAAGGCACGAGTGAGCGGGCTGCCGCAGTTGTGGCTGGTGGGCGGCCTGGCGACGGTTTTGCTGATGGTGATCGGCTGGACGACGCTGGACTGGGTGTTCGACAGCGATCAACGGGCGTTCCTGGACGCTGCGGGCGTGTCGATCTCGGGCGGGGTCGGGCGGTATCTCGGGATGGCATTCGCGGTCGGGTCGGTCGTGGTGGCGATCGTGGACATCCGGGCGGCTCGGGCGGAGAGCCGGGCTTCCCGTCGTCGCCGCTGAACGGCGACGCGGGCTGGTTCTGGCTGGGCTTCCGGCAGATTCGCCGCTCAGTGGCGACGGGGTTGGTTTCTCGTCGGCTGGCTTCGGGGGATTCGCCGCTGGCTGGCGACGGGTGCTCGGATCGGGAGTCGACGCTTAGCGGATGGGGCGTTGAGCGGCGACGCATGCTCAGCCGGGAAGCGGGTTGGTGGATTCGCCGTTGAGCGGCGACTCTGGCAGGGCTTCGCGTCGGCCTGTGAGCGGCGGGCCACGGCAAGCGGGCGGCTCGAGTGGAAACAGAATGTCGCGCGACCGGGTCAGCTGTCGCCACTAAATGGCTAACCGCAGGTCAGCTGGCCTATCGAACACCGGGAAAGGCTCTACCCGGCGCCTCCGGCGTCAGTCCTTGCCGGGACCGCCACCCGTGTCGCTCATCACGATCAGGACCACGCGGTCGTCGCTGGAGACCGGTTTGCCGCCGTCCTTGTTGACGGTTCCGGCGACGGCCAGCTGAGGGTTGATCATGCTCATGGCGGAGAGCCGGCCGTACGTCGTGGCGGCCTTGCTTTTGCCGTCGAGGGTGACCGTCGGCTTGCCGGTGACCGCGCCGTCCTTGTTGACCGGCACGTTCTGCATGCCGGTGGACGACGCGATGCCGAGGATACCGTTCGCGTCGACGAAATCGACGCAGCCGCCGAGAGTGGGCTTGTCCTGCCAGGTCCACGCGGGTGTGCTGAGGGGCTGGCCGGGCTGGAGGCGGTACACGGCGTCCGGGCCGTTGGCCGGGTGATCCGTCACCCACGTGCGCTTCCCGTCGGACGAACGGCAGATGCCGCCGGGAGAGTGCAGGCCGGCTGCGTAGACGGCTGACCCGGACGTGGGATTGCCAGTCGCCGGCTTCCCGGACACGTCGATGCGCAGGACCTTGCCTGCCAGGGAATTCGGGTCCGCAGCTGCGGCTGGGTTGCCGGCGTCGCCGGTCGCGACGAGCAGTGCGCCGCTTCCGTCGCTGGCCAGCGCGCCGCGGTTGCCGGTCGGGCCCTTCGGGATTCCGGTCAGCACTGGCTTCGGGGCCTGGCCCTTGGCGAAGCGCACGACTCGGTTGTCCGACGCCGTGGTGACGTACGCGAAGACCAGCTGATCCTCGACATAACTCGGCGACAGCGCCAGGCTGGTGAGCCCTCCGTCGCCGTCGGCCTGGACGTCCAGTTGCGCGAACGACGTCGCGTCATGTCCGGAGCTGGCCAGCATCACCCGGCCGGTTTTCCGTTCACCGGCGAGAGCGGCGGGTGCGGAACCTTCGCCGGGAAGTCCGGCGACGGCGGCGACTGTGTCCAGGCAGGTGGCGATGACGGCCTTGTCGAAGTCCTTGCAGCCCTGCGGAGGCGGAACCGGCGAGGGCGGCGCTTGCGCGGGGCCGTTTCGGGGACCGCTGCCGGGGCCGTCGCCGTGCTCCTGGACGTGCGGCGGCGATTCCGGGCTCGGCACCGGCGCGGGGGTGAACGTCTGGCCGGCGGCGGTGTCGTCGAACCGGGCGCAGCCGGAAAGCACGAGGCCGCCGCAGGCGAGGAGGGCCAGCGGCGCCGACCACCGGAACCGGGTACGCATGATGCCCCAGCCTAGGTGGCGCGGCGTGAGCCACTGGTAAGTGGTTACCGTGGTGATCATGACAGTCACCGTGCTGGTCCCGGACGACGAGGGCGTCGCCGTGCTGTCCGAAATCCCCCTCGTCCACGCGGTTCGCTACGAATGGGGCCGCCCGTTGCCGCCGGAGGCTGCGAAAGCCGAGGTGCTCGTCCCGGCCATGGATTCGGCGGGCGACGACATCTGGAGCGATCTGCCGAACCTCAAGCTGGTCCAGCTCCTGACCGCCGGCGCGGAAGACTGGGTCGGCCGCGTCCCGGACGGCGTGCTGTTGTCCACCTGCCGCGGCGCGCACGGCGGCAGCATGGCGGAGTGGGTCGTCGGCGTCCTGTTGTCGATGTATCGGAACCTGGACGTTTACGCGGAGGCGCAGCGGGCTGGGCGTTGGGAGCAGTTGCCGTCGGACACTCTGCAGGGCCAGCGCGTATTGATCGTCGGGGCTGGGGACGTCGGACGGCAGTTGCGGCGGCGGTTGGAGCCGTTCGACGTCCGCTGCACGATGGTCGGGATGTCGGCGCGTGAGGGCGTGCACGGTGTCGATGAGTTACCGGAACTGCTGCCGCACCACGATGTGGTGGTCATGATGGTCCCCCTCACGTCGCGGACGCGGGGCATGGTCGACGCTGATTTCCTCGCGGCGATGCGGGACGGCGCGGTGTTGGTCAATGCTGCTCAAGGGCCTGTTGTGGTTACCGACGCGCTCGCGGCGGAGCTGGTGGCGGGAAGGCTTCGCGCCGCGCTCGACGTGACCGATCCCGAGCCATTGCCGGACGGCCATCCACTGTGGACGGCACCCGGTTTCGTGCTGACGCCGCACGTCGCCGGAGCAGTACGGGGCGTCCGGCGGCGCGCTTATTTGGTGGCTGCCGCGGAAATCGCCCGGTACGCTGGCGGAGAGCTACCTGGCAATCTCGTGCGCGGCGAATACTGATCATTTCCCGGATGTCGGCATGGCACTCAGGGTGAACCCTGAAAGAGCCCCTGACCTCGGCGTGCTCGCTCGCGGGCCACGGCTGAATCCCCTAATCTTCGCCGCGTGACCACTCAAGGGGACGACTACCAGACCAGCGTGCTGTCCGGTGTCGAGGACTCTGCCGGCAACGACTACGACGAACCGCGGCAGGGCGGTCTCGGCTTCGGCCTGCTCGTCCTGCGCCTGGGGCTCGGCGTGATCATGGGTGCGCACGGCCTGCAGCATCTGTTCGGCGCTTTCGGCGGACCGGGCGTCGGCGGGTTCGCGCACGTGCTCGAGATGTTCGGGTACCACAAACAGACGACGCTGCTGTCCTGGATCACCGGCATCACCGAGGTCGCGGGCAGTGCGCTGCTGATCGTCGGCCTCTTCACCCCGCTCGCCGCGGCGGGGCTGCTGGGTGTGGCCGCGAACATCGTCTACGCGAAGTTCCACGGCGGCTTCTTCGAGGGTGCCGGTCAGGGCTGGGAGTACGAGCTGCTCCTGGGCCTGTGTGCGCTGACGCTGATCTTCACCGGCGCGGGCACCATCTCGCTGGAGCGGAACACGCCGTGGCGGAAACGGCCGTTGCCGCTTGGGTTCATCTCGTTGCTGCTGGCGGCGGCTGCGTCTGTGGTGGTCATCGTTCTGACTCGCTGACCCGGCCGGGGCCTGCGTCGCTGAGTGCGCGGAGGTCGTCGGAGGCAACGGTGGGGTTGGTGGGCTCGGGTCGTTGGCCAGGCCGTTCAGGCGTTGTTGCCGTTTAGTGGCGAATGCCTGGTCGGGGCCGCAATCCGAGGCTCGCTGGACTGGCTCGTGGGTGGCGGCTGCAGATGTGGGTGCCGCGGCCGGAGGTTGGCGCGGGTGGGCGATCCGTGGCCGTTGAGTGGCGAATCGTGCCGCTCGGGGGGCCTTGGGCTGGCGAGAGCGAGTGTTCGCCGTTTGGTGGCGAATGTTGCGGCCTGGCGACTCGGGCAGGCCGGAGCGACTGCTCGCCGTTGAGTGGCGATTCGCGTTGACCCCGGGGTGGGTTGGGCTGGTCAGGGGAGCGGTCGCCGTTGAGTGGCGAATGGGGCGGGCCGGGACTCGGGCTAGCCGCGGTGACAGTTGGCCGTTCAGCGGCGAATTGTGTCGGCCGGGGAACGTCGGCGGCGCAAATCGGGATTGCAGTGGTGGAAGCCGACTGGCCGAGATACGGAAAGGGGCCCGCGCACCACGCGCGGGCCCCTTCCGGCAAAGCGAACAGCAGGATCAGCGGTTCGGGTCCCGGACCGCACCGGTGTCGGCAGACGTGGCCATCCGGGCATAGGCCCGCAGCGCCGAGGTGATCGGGCGTTCCCGGTCCTTCGGCTGCCACGGACGTTCCGAAGCCTCCATCTTCGCCCGCCGTTCGGCCAGGACTTCCGGTTCGACCAGCAGCTCGAGCCGGCGCTCGTGGACGTCCAGGACGATCTGGTCGCCGTTCTCCACCAAGCCGATCAGGCCGCCCGCGGCAGCTTCCGGCGAGATGTGCCCGACCGAGATGCCCGAGGAGCCGCCGGAGAAGCGGCCGTCGGTGATCAGGGCGCATTTCTTGCCGAGGCCGGATCCCTTGAGGAACGCCGTCGGGTGCAGCATTTCCTGCATGCCGGGACCGCCCGCCGGGCCCTCGTAGCGGATGACCAGCACTTCGCCCGGCTGGATCTCCTTCTTGAGGATCGCCGACACGGCTTCCTCCTGGCTCTCCAGCACCCGCGCCGGGCCCTGGAAGTGCCACAGTTCTTCGTCGATGCCCGCGGACTTGATCACGGCGCCGTTCTCGGCCAGGTTGCCGCGCAGGATCGCGAGGCCGCCGTCCTTCGTGTAGGCGTGTTCGACGTCGCGGATGCAGCCGCCAGCGGCGTCGGTGTCCAGCGACGACCAGCGGTTTTCCGTCGAGAACGCCTGCGTGGTCCGGACCCCGCCCGGGGCAGCGTGGAACAGCTCCAGCGCCTTCTCCGACGGAGACTCGGCGCGGATGTCCCACTCGTTCAGCCACGTCGCGATGTCCGGCGCGTGGACCGCGTGCACGCCGGTGTTCAGCAGGCCGCCGCGGTACAGCTCGCCCAGGATGGCGGGGATTCCGCCGGCCCGGTGGACGTCTTCCATGTGGTAGTCGGAGTTCGGTGCGACCTTCGACAGGCACGGCACCCGCCGTCCGATGGCGTCGATGTCGCTGATCGTGAAGTCGACCTCGCCCTCCTGCGCGGCGGCGAGGATGTGCAGCACGGTGTTCGTCGACCCGCCCATGGCCATGTCGAGCGCCATCGCGTTCTCGAACGCCTCCTTCGTGGCGATCGAACGCGGAAGTGCCGACTCGTCATCGGAGCCGTACCAGCGCTTGCACAGCTCGACCACCGTGCGTCCGGCGTTGGAGAACAGTTCGCGGCGAGCCGCGTGCGTCGCGAGCGTGGAACCGTTGCCCGGCAACGACAAGCCCAGCGCTTCGGTGAGGCAGTTCATCGAGTTCGCGGTGAACATGCCGGAGCAGGAACCGCAGGTCGGACAGGCGGAGCGCTCGACCTCGGAGAGGCCGGCCTCGTCGACCGCCGAGTTCGCGGAGGCCGCGATGGTGGTGATCAGGTCGGTCGGGGCGTGCGCGACGCCTTCGACGACCACTGCCTTGCCGGCTTCCATCGGACCGCCGGAGACGAACACGGTCGGGATGTTGAGCCGCATCGCGGCGTTGAGCATGCCCGGCGTGATCTTGTCGCAGTTGGAGATGCACACCAGCGCGTCGGCCTGATGCGCGTTGACCATGTACTCCACCGAGTCGGCGATGATCTCGCGCGAGGGCAGCGAGTAGAGCATGCCCGAGTGGCCCATCGCGATGCCGTCGTCGACCGCGATCGTATGGAACTCGCGCGCGATGCCGCCTGCTTCGGCGACCGCCTCGGCGACGATCTCGCCGAGGTCCTTGAGGTGCACGTGGCCGGGCACGAACTGGGTGTAGGAGTTGGCGATCGCGACGATCGGCTTGCCGAAATCGCTGTCGGTCATTCCGGTCGCACGCCAGAGCGAGCGTGCGCCCGCCGCGTTGCGACCGTGGGTGGTGGTCCGGGAACGGAGGTGCGGCACGGCATTCTCCCAGGTCAGAAGGCTGAACCAGGCGGAGGGGAACTACGGCTCCGCAAACTGGTCCTACCAATTCTACTCGGCGGGTTTGCCGCTTCCGCCGCCGGTCCGTTCCGCGTCGGCGGAAGGCTCCGGTTCAGCGGGCCCGGGGGAGGACTCGGGAGAGGGCTCCGGTGCGGGTTCCTCAGCAGCGTCCGGCGCGGTCTCGGCGGCGGCCGGTTTGCGACCGGTGAGCTCCTCGTCGCTCAGCACGCCGGACGGGTCCTGGATCTTGCCCTCGCTCACCAGCGCCAGTACCGGAAGGTGCCGCGTCCGCACCGTGGGAAGACTGACCTGCGTGTCGTCGCCGAGGACCGCGCGCACGCGGGCCTTGTTCGTGATCGCCAGGCCCTTGAGCGACGACCACGGCAGGTCGCGCTTGCCGAAGACGGTCCGGATGTGCAGTCCTTCGCGGGTCGCGACGGTGCGCGTGCGCGCGACGAACACGAGCAGCGCGAGCGGGAAGACGTACAGCCACTGGAATCCGCCGATCTCGCCCAGTGCGATCGGTGTCACACAGACGGTCAGCAGACCGATCGCGAGATACGCCGTGGTCGGGATCCGGAACACGGCCTTCCGGCCCTCGTCCGCACGCTGGTCCTGCTGTTTCTTGGCCACGCAGGAATGGTGCACCGACGCCGGGAGTGACCTGCGTCCGGGTCGCGCGGGAGCAGTACTGGCCGTCCACGATGCGGAACCGCCGTCCCGTAGAGTTGACACTCGCCCGGGCGCGCGACTAACGTCGGGGCCGTGATTACGCAGACCGGTCTCGTACTTCCCCAGCGCGCCGACGCTTAGGAAGAGTCCTCTGCGTCGACGCGCGACCCTCGTGCGACCTTACGGTCGGCGAGGGTTTTTTGTTGCGTGAAACCGGTTCCCCGACCGGAAGTACGGCCCAGACAACCCGAACGAGTGACACCGAGAACCCACGAGGCAGAACCGATGACCAGTGCCACGTCGCGCAGCGACGCGAAGCCCGGGCCGACCGCGCCCGGTGTCCCAGGAGCACGTCCGAAGCCCGCCCCGCCGGCGGGTACGCCGGTGCGCGTCACCGGCGCGCAGTCGCTTGTCCGCTCGCTCGAGGCGGTCGGCGCGGAGGTCGTGTTCGGCATTCCGGGTGGCACCATCCTTCCCGCCTACGACCCGTTGCTCGACTCGACGAAGGTCCGGCACGTCCTCGTCCGCCACGAGCAGGGTGCCGGGCACGCCGCCACCGGGTACGCCCAGGCGACCGGCAAGGTCGGCGTCTGCATGGCCACCTCGGGTCCGGGAGCCACGAACCTCGTCACCCCGCTGGCCGACGCCAACATGGACTCGGTCCCGGTCGTCGCCATCACCGGGCAGCAGTCGCGCGCCCTGATCGGCACCGACGCGTTCCAGGAAGCCGACATCTGCGGCATCACCATGCCGATCACCAAGCACAACTTCCTCGTCACCGACCCGGCGGAGATCCCGCGGGCGATCGCCGAGGCGTTCCACCTGGCCGCGACCGGACGCCCGGGCCCGGTGCTGGTGGACATCCCCAAGGACGTGCTGCAGGAGATGACCTCGTTCTCCTGGCCGCCCGAACTGCGGCTGCCCGGCTACCGCCCGACGCTGCGTCCGCACGGCAAGCAGGTCCGCGAGGCCGCGAAGCTGATCGCGCAGGCCCAGCGGCCGGTGCTGTACGTCGGCGGCGGCGTGATCAAGGCCGAGGCGTCCGAGCAGTTGCGCGAACTCGCCGAGCTGACCGGCATCCCGGTCGCCACCACGCTGATGGCGCGCGGCGCGTTCCCGGACTCGCACCGCCAGCACGTCGGCATGCCTGGCATGCACGGGTCCGTCGCCGCGGTCGCTTCGATGCAGCGCGCTGACCTGCTGGTCGCGCTCGGCGCCCGGTTCGACGACCGGGTCACCGGACAGCTGTCGTCGTTCGCGCCGGACGCGAAGATCGTCCACGCGGACATCGACCCGGCCGAGATCTCCAAGAACCGCAAGGCGGACGTGCCGATCGTCGGCGACTGCAAGGAGATCATCGGCGAGCTGATCGAAGCGGTGAAGACCGAGTTCGACCGAGCCCGTCCGGACCTGAGCGACTGGTGGACGCAGGTCGACTCGTGGCGCGAGGACTACCCGGCGGGCTACGAATGGCCCGACGACGGTTCGCTGTCCCCGCAGTACGTCATCGAGCGGATCGGCGAGCTGGTCGGCCCGGACGCGGTGTACGCCGCGGGCGTCGGGCAGCACCAGATGTGGGCCGCGCAGTTCGTGAAGTACGAGAAGCCGCGCACCTGGATCAACTCCGGCGGCCTCGGCACCATGGGCTTCGCCGTTCCGGCCGCGATGGGCGCGCAGTTCGGCCTCCCGGACACGCAGGTGTGGGCGATCGACGGCGACGGCTGCTTCCAGATGACCAACCAGGAACTCGCCACGTGCGCCATCGAGGGCGCGCCGATCAAGGTCGCCGTGATCAACAACGGCAACCTCGGCATGGTCCGCCAGTGGCAGAACCTGTTCTACTCCGAGCGGTACTCCAACACCGACCTCGGCACGCACAAGCACCGCATCCCGGACTTCACGCTGCTGGCCGAGGCGCTCGGCTGTGCGGGCCTGCGCTGCGAGGCCAAGGAAGACGTCGACGCGACGATCCGGCGCGCGATGGAAATCAACGACCGCCCCGTCGTGATCGATTTCGTCGTGGGGAAGGATGCCCAGGTGTGGCCGATGGTCGCCGCGGGCACCGGGAACGACGAGATCATGGCCGTCCGCGGCATCCGGCCGCTGTTCGACGACGACGAGGTTTCGCAGGAAGCCGCCGAGGCCGCGGCCGCGGAGGGAGAACAAGCATGACTGTCCACACGCTGAGCGTGCTGGTCGAGAACAAGCCCGGTGTGCTCGCCCGGGTCTCGGGACTGTTCTCCCGCCGCGGCTTCAACATCGAGTCCCTTGCTGTCGGGCCCACGGAGAACCCCGAGGTGTCCCGGATGACGATCGTGGTCGCCGTTGAGGAGCTACCGCTCGAACAGGTGACCAAGCAGCTCAACAAGCTGGTGAACGTGATCAAGATCGTCGAGCTGGAAACTGGCAGCGCGGTGCAGCGCGAACTGCTGCTCGTGAAGGTCAGGGCCGACGCCACCGTGCGCAGCCAGGTCCTCGAGACCGTCCAGCTCTTCCGCGCCAAGGTGGTGGACGTCTCGCCGGAGGCGCTCACCGTCGAGGCGACCGGGACGTCGGACAAGATCGGCGCGCTGCTGCGGATGCTGGAGCCGTACGGCATTCGCGAACTCGTCCAGTCCGGCATGGTCGCGGTGGGCCGCGGGGCCCGCTCGATCACCGCCGCTTCTCCCCGCTGAACCTCAGATTTCGTGTAAGTACGGAAGGAAGTAGTACCCCCCATGGCAGTGGAAATCTTCTACGACGACGACGCCGACCTGTCGATCATCCAGGGTCGCAAGGTCGCCGTGATCGGCTACGGCAGCCAGGGCCACGCGCACTCGCTCAGCCTGCGCGACTCGGGCGTCGACGTCCGGATCGGCCTTCAGGAGGGGTCCAAGTCCCGGGCGAAGGCCGAGGAGCAGGGCCTGCGCGTGCTGTCGGTCGCCGAGGCGGCCGCCGAGGCCGACGTGATCATGATCCTCGCGCCGGACACGAAGCAGCGCTTCATCTACGAAGAGCACATCGCGCCGAACCTCAAGGACGGCGACGCGCTCTTCTTCGGCCACGGCTTCAACATCCGGTACGAGCTGATCAAGCCGCCGGCGAACGTCGACGTCGCGATGGTCGCCCCGAAGGGCCCGGGCCACCTGGTCCGCCGCCAGTTCGTGGACGGCAAGGGCGTGCCCTGCCTGATCGCGGTCGAGCAGGACGCTTCGGGCAACGCCCAGGCGCTCGCGCTCTCCTACGCCGCGGCGATCGGCGGCGCGCGGGCCGGCGTCATCAAGACGACCTTCACCGAGGAGACCGAGACCGACCTCTTCGGCGAGCAGGCCGTGCTGTGCGGCGGCGCGTCCGCGCTGGTGCAGACCGGTTTCGAGGTGCTCACCGAGGCGGGCTACGCCCCGGAGATCGCGTACTTCGAGGTGCTGCACGAGCTGAAGCTGATCGTCGACCTCATGTACGAGGGCGGCATCGCGCGCCAGCGCTACTCCATCTCCGACACCGCCGAGTACGGCGACCTCACCCGCGGCCCGCGCGTCATCTCGCCGGCCGTCAAGGAGGAGATGAAGAAGATCCTGGGCGAGATCCAGGACGGCACCTTCGCCCGCGAGTGGGTCGCCGAGGACGAGGCCGGCCGGCCGAACTTCACGAAGCTCGAGGAGCAGGGCAACCAGCACCCGATCGAGAAGACCGGCAAGAAGCTCCGCGACCTCATGTCGTGGGTGGACCGGCCGATCACCGAGACCGCCTGACGGTTTTTCTTGGCAGGAGGCCCCTGCCGTCCGTTCGCCGGACGGCAGGGGCCTCTTTTCGTTCCAAGGCGTTGCCGCTGAATGGCGGATACGCTGTGCCGATGAGACGCCCGACCGACGACAAGGCGCACATCCGGCACGAACTCGACCTCACCGGCGTCACCTGGATCCGCGCCGAACCGGCGGGCGCGACCCTGGAGCATTGTGCGGAGTACGCGTTCGTCCCGCACTCGGACGGGGTGACCTACGTGGCCATCCGGCAGCCGACCGACCCGGACGGTGCGGTGCTCGTGTTCACGCCTTCGGAATGGGACGCGTTCACGCGCGGGGTCCGGGACGGCGAGTTCGAGCTGCCGGAGTCGTAGGGTTTTTCGCGGCCCTTTCTGACTGGGAAACCGGCCTGGCTGCTTGTGGGCGGCTGTTGCCGTTTAGTGGCGAATCTGTGGTCAGCGGCGTGATTGCCCAGGTCAGAGGTTTGAGCGCGGCTGCGCAGTCGGGGCTGGTAGTCCGGATCAGACGGCTCCGAGCGTCGCGATGAGTTCGATGACCTGGTAGGCCGTCGGGAAGTCCGGTGCCCGGTAGCGGAGGGTGCGGCCGTCGGCGAGTTCCATGCCCGGCACCAGCAGCGCGTGTTCGGTCATCCGGGGCCGGTGCACCTGGACTTCAAGGTCGACCGGGCCGTCGAAACGCAGCGGGCGGACGTCCTCCCGGCCGGCCAGCGCTTCGGGTACCGCGTGCTCGATTTGGTCGCCCGCCTCGTCGGGATGCAGCATCGCGGCCGCGCCCGCACCCAGCGCGCGTTTGACCACCACGGAGTGAATGCCCGGGGCGACTTCGGCCGCCTCAGCCGCCACGGTGTCATCGCCGCTGGCCAGCACCGGCGGCGCGCCGTAGCGCGCCGCGAGCGCGGTGTTCAGACCGATTTCGCCCAACGAACGGCCATTGCAACGGACGTCCGCGATGGTCCCGCCGGAGATGGTGTGCGCCATGACCGAGCGGGGCGTGCCGGCCTTGCCGTGGTAGCCGATGAACAGGACCGCGTCCGTATTCTCGGCCAATCCCGCCATCATCCCGCCAGGCTTGGGCGTGCCGCGGAGCAATTCGGCACGTCGGTCCAGCAGTTCGGGCAGAAGGTTCCGGAAGCTCGCGTGCGCCTCGGTGACCTGGACGTGCGCGGCTGCGTCATACGCGAATACGCCGCGGACGGCTGCGTTGGCCTCCGCGGTGAGCAGCTTGCGGTTGCGCTCGTATTCGCTGTGCCCGGGAATGACCTCTTCGCCGTGGACCACTCCGGCGATTCCCTCCATGTCGACCGAGACGAGCACCCGCATCTCCATCACGCCCTTCTTGGCGACACATGGCCAGGAATGCCACCTTATCGAGCGATTCTGTCTGCGGGTTGCGATCGGCCGCCTCGCGTCTGCGGGATTTCTCGGGTCTCCGGACGTTCGGTCGATCGCGGGTTTCGCCGATTCGCGGCTACTCGGATCTCGCCGGACCAGATTCGTGTCCCGTCGGATTCGCCACTGGGAGGCCAATGCTGCAGCGGCCGGTGCGGTGCGCGCGGGCTGGCCCTCAGGACGGCAGGAAGATCGCCGCCGCTGCGTCGGCAAGTGCGTCGGGACTTGGCGAGTCCGCTTCGGTCTGGGCCAGGTGCAGCAGCCCGAGAATGGCCGCGTAAGCGACTCTCGCCCGGTGTGCCGCCTGATCCGGCGGGAAGTCGAGTTCGAGATACGTGCTGGTCAGAAGGTTGAGCCGGGCTTGGTTGACGCGGCCGACCGCGTCCTTGACCCGCGGGTCGTTGCGATCGCCGAGCAGGCTCAGGTGTACCGACGGGGCCAACGGCTGGACGGCGCGCACGACGGCGGTGAGCAGTTCGCGCAGCCGTTGCCGCGGATCGGCGATTGCGGCGTACTCGGCGAGCCCCGCTTCGCCGTGGTTTCGCCCCCAATCGGCGAGAGCCGCGGTGATCAGCTCGTCCCGGTTGCGGAAGTGCGCGTAGAAACTGCCCTTGGTCACGCCGAGCGTCCGCGCGAGCGGTTCGACTCCGACCGCGGCCAGTCCGCCGTCCGCGATCGCCTTCAGCGCGGCCCGCGTCCAGTCCTGGGCGGACAGCCGGGGCGAATCGTTCACCATGCGCGGAGGATACGCCACCGTATTGACGGCCCTGTCCACGCTGGATACGGTGGCGTATCCATACGTAACCGTATTCATACGCTGCCGTACTGAGGGGCGAAGAGATGGCACACGCGAAGGTTCGCCGAGTGGTCACCGGGCACGACTCCGACGGCAAGGCCCGGGTGGTCGCCGACGGCACCGTCGAGCCGATCACCACCGGCTTGATGCCGGGCTGCGCGATCTACCGGCTGTGGGGCCGGGACGAGCGACCGGTATTTCCCGACAACGGCTCGCCAGGTCAGGCCGAGACGTATTACCCGCCGCGGGACGGTTCGCGGTTCATGATCAACACGATCGCGCCCGGCGAACTGACCCCGGCGCCAGATCTCGACGTGACGGCAGCCTGGGAAGAACTGGAGCGACAGGCACCGGGCGCGGCCGCCGCAATGGAGCCGGACGCACCGGGCATGCACACCACCGACACCCTCGATTACGTCCTGGTCGTCTCCGGCGAGGTCACGTTGGAGCTGGACGACGGGGAGCAGACGGTCTTGCGGACAGGCGATGTCGTCGTCCAAAACGGCACGCGGCACGCCTGGCGAAACCACGGTGCCGAACCGTGCACCATCGTCGGCGTCGCTGTCGGTGCAGATCGGGCCTAGGCCGGATTCGCCACTGAGCGGCGACAGTTCCTTTTGCCCGCCGCGTTTGACATTGACATCGTGACAAGGTCTTCACTGGTCGGCGGAGGTGATCCCGATGAACTCGACCCAGATGAATTCCCAGCCCACACGGCTGATCGAGGCGTTGGGCGCCGGGGACTCGTCGACGCGGCTGCAGGCCGCACTGACGATCGGAACGCGCCCGGACGGCCCTGGTCTCGTCGAGACGCTCGTCGCACGGTGCGCGATCGAGCCGGACTTTTACGTACGCGACATGCTCACTTGGGCGTTGACCCGGTTCCCGGCAGGGGACACGGTGCCGCGGCTTCTCGCGGAGTTGCGGTCGCCAGTGGCGCAGGCCCGGAGCCAGTCGCTGCACACGTTGTCCAAAATCGGCGACCGGAGCGTGTGGCCAGCGATCACCCGATCGTTGCTGCGCGACGCCGACGACGAGGTCGCGAGAAGCGCGTGGCGGGCGGCTGTCGTCCTGGTGCCAGAAGGGGAGAAGATCGGTCTGGCGGCTGAACTGGCGACACAGCTCGGTCGCGGTGACCGGACCCTGCAGCTCAGCCTCAGCCGGGCGCTGGTCGCGCTCGGTCCCATGATCGAGCCGGTGCTGGAGGCCGCAGTGACGAGTACCGACCCGGATGTTCGGGCGCACGCTGTTGCCACAGAGCGGCTGCTTCGCGACCCGGACGCCGGTTTCGACCAAGCCGTGGACGAGGCGAAACGGATTGTCGCACTCGGTCCGGAACGGGCTCGGGAAACCGCGTGCTGATCGGCGAGGTCGCCCGCCGTTCGGGGGTGAGCACCCGGATGCTTCGGCACTACGACGCCCTCGGGCTGGTGCGGCCGACCGGCCGCACCGTGGGCGGCTATCGCGAATACTCGGCCGACGACATCCGCCGGATCTTCCACGTGGAGAGCCTCCGGTCGCTCGGGATGTCGCTGCGGCAGATCGGCCGGGCGCTGGAAGATCCCGCTTTCGTGCCGTCGGAGCTGGTCGGCGACCTCATCCGGCGGACCGAAGACCGGCTCAAGCGGGAACAGGAGCTGCTCGACCGGCTCCGCGCGGTCGATGCCTCGGCACCCTCCGGATGGGAGGGTGCCTTGCGCATCGTCGAACTGCTGCGCGGGCTCAGTTCACCGGGTGCCGCGCGTCGGCAGCAGACCGTCCTGGCTCCGGCCGACGATGTTCCGGTCCCCGCAGAAGTGCTGGCCAGGGCGATCCTCACCGAATCCGACCCGAACGTCGCCGGCGCACTCCGATGGGCCCTCGCCCGGACCGACGGCGACGCGGTTGCGAATGTGGCGTCCGGTCTCCGCTCGGAGGACGCCGACGTCCGCCGACGCGCGATCCTGGCACTCATCGAGTTGCCCGGCGACGAGGCGACCGCGGTGTTGATGGACGCGCTCGCCGGTTCCGATCCTGCGGTCCGTCGGCATGCGGCGCTCGCTCTGGGCGCGCGCGGTGTGGAGGAGGCTGTGCCGACGCTCGTCGAAATGGTCGTTGAGGGGCGAAACGACGTCGAGGCGGCTGAGGTTTTGGGCGCGCTGGCGGACGGGGGCGCGGACGGAATTGTCCGCGCGTTGGTCGATGCGTCGGCGGCACATCCTGCGGATTCAGCGGTGCGGATCCGGTTGACGCAGGCGCTCGCGGAGATGCCGGGGACGCTCGCGCACGGGGCGTTGCAGCAACTGGCGGGGGATGGGGACCGGGCGGTGGCGTTGGTGGCTTCGGCTTTGGTGAAGGTTGTTGAAGAGCGTGAGGATGTTGGTGGTGAGGGCTCGGGAAGTACCTAGGCGGGTGCCGGTGGTTGGCGGAGATTCAGTCGGTTGAAGCTGGTCAGGGGGCATTTGCCATTTAATGGCGAAAGTTGATCTGGGGTGACTGGCCGTTCAGCGGCGACCGGCTGTTGCCGCTGAACGGCGAATGGTCGCGGTGGCAGTTGCTGTCACCGGGTGGCGAGGTCCGCGGCCGTGGGTGTTCCCCGCTGAATGGCAACGATGGGTTTCGACGGTTGATTGACTGCGTCGGGATGCTGGTTCGCCGTTGAGTGGCGAATCTTGTGGCGAGCCGCCGTGGTGGCTGTGGATAGCGTGGGGGTTGCCGTTCAGCAGCGAGAGGCTGGAGGTGTTGCCGTTATTCGGCGACGCGGGCGACGAGTTCCGGCAGGCGTCCGGTGGCTGCGGCCAGGGCGAGGTGGTCACCGTAGTCGCGGGATTCGATGATCTGGCCGTCTCGGACGCGCATGACGAAGATGTTGTTCACCTGGAACGGAGTCCCGGAGCTGGTTTCGCCTACGTAGGTCGATTCGCCGATGACGACTTCGGGATCGGTGCTCAGGTGGAGCACTAGGTCGGTCACCTCGATGCGGAAGGCTGCTGCGGCACCGGCGGCGAAGTGGGCTCGCAGGTCGTCCCGGGTGCGTAGGACGGGGGCGCCGGGCAGGAACGGGTGGCGGACATCGGTTTTTGCCGCGTAGAGGTCGGGGAGTTCGGACCAGCGTCCGTCGGCGACGCCGAAGACGACTCGTTGGAATACGCCTTCGCGGCTGTTCGGGGAGAAGAGTTCAGTCGGGCGCGGAGCGATGGGGCGTGTTTCGTAAGCGGGTGCTTGGGCGTATGCCGCGTCTAGGCCGGCGGTCGCGTTTTGGATCGCGGCCAGGCGCAGGTAGTCGTGATAGTCGCGGGTGTGGGTAAGGAGTCCGTCGCGGGCGCGGAGGACTTGGATGTTGGCGGTCTCGGTGGTCCGGCCGGTTTTCCGCGCTTCGGCGGTGTACTGGTATTCGGCCACGATGACTGCGGGGTCAGCGGTGTCGTGAATGGTCACGTCGTGGCGTTTGAGGCGAAGGGTCTGGCCCAGGCCGCTGACGAAACGGTCGTGCACTGCGGCTCGGCCTTCCAAGCGTCCGGGCCTGGGGACTGCGGTGGGGTGTTCCACGATGGTGTCTTCGGAGTAGAGGCGTGCGAGGTCGGCGAAGCGGCCGTCGGTGATTCCGGTGGAGAGCTGGTCGAACAGGTCGCGTGCGGTCGGCATGAGGGTCTCCGCGGGGTCGGTTAACCGGAGTATGTAGTCCGTTACGATACGGACTACATACTCCGGTTGTCTACGGCCGGGAGTTGCCGATTAGTGGCGACTGAGGCGGTGCAACAGTTCTTGAGCGGCGGGGCTGTCGCAGGCTTCTGCCCAGCCTTCGGGGGTGCTGTCCCAGAGAGCGTCGCGGGCGTTGAGGTCGGCACCCGCGTTTACGAGGAGTTCGATGACGTCCAGTCGGTTGCTTTGGGCGGCCAGGTGCAGCGCCGTGACGCCGACGCCGTGGCGTGGGCCGCCGAAGGTGCCGACGTGGTTGACGTTCGCGCCCAGTGACAGCAGGGTTTCTGTTGCCGCTGAGTGGCCACGCGTCGCTGCCCAGGTGAGGGCGGTGCCGCGGTAGACGTCGGCGTCCAGGTTCGCGCCGCGTGCGGCCAGGGTGCGGAGTGCGGTTGTTTGGTTGTTGCGGGCGGCCCAGGCTAGGGATTCGTCGAGGACTTCCGTGGGGTCGTTTGTGGGCTGCCAGAAGGGAAAACCGCTGTGTGGACGGTAGAACTCACGGTGCGCGCCGGCTGCCGGAGAAAGAGTCCCCTTTGGACTGACGAGTTCATCCAGTAGTGCGTCGTCGCCGAGACCGGCTGCGACGCGCAGGTTGCGAGGGGACCGTTCGTGCGTTGCCAGTTTTTCGGCAACAGCGCGATTTCCCCAAAATAGAGCCACAATGAGCGGGGTTCCGCCGTCGCCGCGGCCGGAGACGGCCAAGGGCGCGCCGGCGTTGATCAACAGGTCGGCGATCAGTGGTAAATTGCTGTAGGCGGCTTGGTGCAAGGCAGTCCAACCGTGTGCGTTGGCTCGTGCGGGATCGGCACCGTGGGCGAGCAGGATGCGGACGAGGCGTTCGTCATGGGTCGCGGAGGCCATGCCGAGCAGATCGTTCCCGTTGGTGCCGCGTGCGTGGGCAAGGTGCGGCGCCTCGGTGAGCAGTGCCGTCAGGCCGTCCAAGTCCCGGGCTTCTACCAGCTGATAAGCCCGGGCGAACGGTTCGCCGTTTTTCGGCAAATTCTCGACGTGGGTCTTCAGCGCCCGCCATGTCGGGAAGCCGTGCTCGCGGGCGATGACGGTTCGCGCGCCGGTGCGGGTCAGCGGCTGTTCGTGCCGTTCGAAGGCGGCGCGGGCGTCGGGAGTGCCGTCTTCGGCTGAGGCGAGGAGGCCGACGGCGCGGCCGCGGTAGTACTCGACGTCCTGGTGGTAGGCATGCTGGACGTCCGGTCCGTGCTCGGCGATTCGGCGGACGTACGACTGAAGCTGTGGCCAGCTGGGGAATCCGTAGCGGCGGGCGAGCCGGAACTGCGCTTCCGACAGTGCGACCGCGTCCGCGCGGGCGAGTTCCTTTGCCTGCTTGCGGAGCTGACCGAGGTCGGGGTTGGCGGGCAAGGCCGTCATCAGGGAGTCCTTCCTTCCCTTGTGCGCCCCGTGGTCCGCCGGCACCGGGCAGGGAAGAAGGAGAAGCTCGGCAACTCGTAGTACGGGGGTGGGCTCAGCCCTTTCCGCGGACAGGACGCGGCCCCTGCCGCGCGAGGACAACTGTAACTCAAAAGGGTCAACGTCCGCCGGTGATGACGCTGACTGCGATGCCGAGCGTGGCCGTGTTGTACATGAATGACAGGACGCTGTGGGCGAGGACGAGGGAACGGATCGACGTCGTCCTCGTTTCGACGTCCGAGACGGCGAAGCTCGTTCCGATGGTGAACGCGAAATAGGTGAAATCGGCGAGCGTGGGACGTTCCGTTTCGGGGAAGCGGAAGTGCTGCGTCGGGAGGCTGTCGTAGTACTTCTGGGCGTAGCGTTCCGCGTAACCGAAGTGCAGGATCGCCCAGGCCAGCAGGACTGCGGGGACACCGACGATTCTCGCCACGACCGGGTCGATGCCCGCTGTTTCCGGCAAGACGATCGAAAGTCCGGCGGTGACGCCGACCAGACTGGTCAACAGGGTGAACAGGAGTCCCAGTCGACGGCCAAGAACGCCTTTCAGCCACCGGGCGTCGGGGTGGTCTTTTTTCCGGCTGCGGGACACGCGCGCGATCCGGATGCCGAGGTAGATCAGCGCGAGCAGATCCCAGGAGAGAAGGGCGAGGACGTTGTCGTCCTGGATGAAGGTGACGATCCCCAGCACCAGCAGGACCAGTTCGACCGTCCGGGACGCGGCGATGGCGAGTTTCGTGAACACCGGCGGCTCCCGGGGCGAACGCGGGCGAGGCGTCTCGCGAAGATAACAGTGGGTGGTGGCCGCTCGACGGCGAAACGGTCCCGCCGGGGTCGCCCGTTCAGGGGAAGTGTTCGGCGGGAGCACTGCGGCGGGCGCGGAGGCGGGAGAATGTCTGTGATGAACGAAAAAGTGCCCGTATGCAGGGGATGAACGGATTCGCCGTTTAGTGGCGAATCCGTGGTGAGCAGGGGATTCGGCGTCCGAGGGGCGGCTTCGGCGAGTGCGGGGCCGAACCGGTAGCCGGGTTCAGCGGAGATCTCGTGAGTAAGCCGGGTGGGGCTTTCGCGGGAAGTGCCGAAAGCCCCACCGGGGAATCAGGGAACCAGTGCGGCGAGGCGACGCCAGCCGTCCACGGGGATCTCCGGTCCGTTGCCGAGAACCTGGACGCAGACGTGGTCCGCGCCGGCGTCGAGGTGTGCGCGGATTCGGTCGGCGACTTCCTGCTCGCTGCGGTAGGCCACGATCGCGTCGACCAGGCGGTCGCTGCCGCCGTTGGCTAGATCTTCCTCGGTGTAGCCGAGGCGGCGCAGATTCGCTCTTTGATGTGGGGCGAGCCGCACGTAGCCGGCGACGTGTTCGCGAGCGATTCGCCGCGCCCGCAACGGGTCTGGGTCGAGGACGACGGCTTGTTCGGCGGCGAGGTACGCGTCGGGTCCCATCGTTTCCCGGGCGAATGCAGTGTGCTCTGGAGGAACGAAGTACGTGTGCGCGCCGTCGGCCTGAGTCGCCGCGAGTTTCAGCATTTTCGGGCCGAGGGCGGCTAGAAGTCGACGTGGCCGGGCGCTGGAAGCAAAGTCCAGGTCGGCTGCATCCATGGCGTCGAGGTAGTCCTGCATCGCGCTGCTTCCGCCGCCGGGCCGATGTCCGCCCAAACCGAGTGTGAACCGTCCTGGATACGCCTCGGCCAGCGTCCGTCCAGCAGCTTCGGCGGACGCTGCCGACCGTTCGGAAAACCGTGCGATTCCTGTCGCCACAGTCAACGTCGTGGTCGCCTCGAGCAGCAGCGCGGCCTGCGTGAGCGCCTCTCGGCCGCGGTATTCGCCGAACCACAGGGCAGTGAAACCCAGCGACTCGACCTCGCGGGCGGCCGTGCGTAATTCGCCGATTTCCTTGCCGTCAAACGCGAACGTCCAGATGCCGACGGTCATCGGGTCCCGCCTTCCGCGGCGGCGGGAAGCTTCGCGAACAGATCCACAACAGACTCCAAGAAGTTCCTGGCCGCGGAAGCGCGGCGTGATCCCGGCGCAGCCAAGGCTGATACGTCCACTGAGGACGCACCGCAGAACCAGAGGCTGCCTCCGGTTACTATACGGAGGATGCCTCCGATTTGTCACGGGATAAACTCGGACCCGAGATGACCGACGTCAAGCCGATGCGCGCGGACGCCCGCCGCAACTACGACCGCCTGCTGGCCGAAGCGAGGCGCGCCTTCGCCGAACGCGGCGTCGATGCCTCGCTCGAAGACGTCGCCCGCAGCGCCGGCGTCGGGATCGGCACCCTCTACCGCCACTTCCCGACCAGGGAAGACCTGATCGAGACGCTGCTGCGGGACCGGTTCGACACCCAGGCGGAAAAGGCGCGTGAGCTGCTGCTCGCCGACGATCCGCTCGACGGGCTGTACACCTGGCTGATCGGCTTCGGCGAAACCTCCGCCGTTTACCGCGGGCTTACCGAAATGCTGGCTGACGCGTTCGACGATCCGGAGTCGCGGCTGCACGCCTCCTGCGAAGCGATGCGCGAAGCCGCGTCTCACCTAGTGGACAGGGCGCAAGCGGCCGGCGTTTTCCGCGCCGACGTGACGGTCCGGGAGCTGCTTTTGTTGCTGCACGGCGCTTCCTGGGCCGGATCCCACCTTCCGGGAGAAGGCGGTACAGAGCGCCTGATGGGGCTTGTCTTCACCGGATTACGAACAAGTGAACAGCGGGGGCAGCGGGCTGTCAGTGCCCCGCGTTAAACTCCCGCCAGTCCGGGCACAACGACGTGCGCCGCGAGAGAGCGTCCTCGATTTCGTGACCAGATAGTGGGAGCCGCATCGTGACCAAGCCCAGCAAACCCGTAGTCCTCATCGCGGAGAAGCTCGCGCCCTCCGTGCTGAGTGTGTTCGGTGACGAGGTAGAGGTCCGGCACGTGGACGGCACCGACCGTCCCGCTCTGCTCGAGGCGGTGAAGAGCGCCGACGCGCTTTTGGTCCGATCCGCCACCAAGGTCGACGCCGAGGTGCTCGGGGCGACCACTCAGCTGAAGGTCGTCGCCCGCGCGGGCGTCGGCCTGGACAACGTCGAGGTCCCGGCCGCCACCGAGCGCGGCGTGCTCGTGGTGAACGCGCCGACGTCCAACATCGTCTCCGCCGCCGAGCACGCGGTCGCGCTGCTGCTCGCGGTCGCCCGTCGTGTTCCCGCCGCCGACCAGAGCCTCCGCGGCGGCGAGTGGAAGCGCAGCTCGTTCTCCGGCGTCGAAATCAACGGCAAGACGGTCGGCGTCGTCGGGCTCGGCAAGATCGGCCAGCTGTTCGCGCAGCGGCTCGCGGCGTTCGGCGCGAAGCTCATCGCATACGACCCCTACGTCTCGGCCGCGCGCGCCGGCCAGCTGGGCATCGAGCTGGTCACCCTCGACGAGCTGCTGGAACGCGCGGACGCGATCTCCATCCACCTGCCGAAGACGCCGGAGACCAAGGGCCTCATCGACGCCGAGGCGCTCAAGAAGACCAAGCCCGGCGTGATCATCGTCAACGCCGCCCGCGGAGGTCTGATCGTCGAGGAAGCGCTGGCCGACGCGGTGCGCAGCGGCCACGTGGGCGGCGCGGGCATCGACGTGTTCGTCACCGAGCCGACCACCGAGAGCCCGCTGTTCAACCTGCCGAACGTCGTCGTCACGCCGCACCTCGGCGCGTCCACCGCCGAGGCGCAGGACCGCGCGGGCACGGACGTGGCGCGTTCGGTGCTGCTGGCGCTGCGCGGCGACTTCGTGCCGGACGCGGTGAACGTGTCCGGCGGCGGCGCGGTCGGCGAGCACGTGCGGCCGTACCTGTCGCTCACCCAGAAGCTCGGCCAGGTGCTGACCGCGCTGAACCCGAAGGCTCCGACGTCGCTGACCGTCGAGGTCAAGGGCGAGATCTCCAGCGAAGACACCGCGGTGCTGAAGCTGGCGGCGCTGCGCGGGCTGTTCGCGGGCGTGGTCGAGGACCAGGTCACCTTCGTCAACGCGCCGCGGCTGGCCGAGGAGCTCGGCGTGCAGGCGGAGCTGGTTTCCGAGTCGGAGAGCCCCAAGTTCCGCAGCCTGGTCACGCTCCGCGCGGTGCACGGCGACGGCGGGACGCTCACCGTGTCCGGTTCGGTCACCGGCAAGGACGAGGTCGAGAAGATCGTCGAGGTCAAGGGCAGGCACTTCGACCTCCGCGCCGAGGGCGACGTGCTCGTCATCGAGTACCCGGACCGCCCGGGCGTCATGGGCCGCGTCGGCACGCTGCTCGGCGAGGCCGGCATCAACATCGAGGCCGCGCAGATCAGCCAGAGCACGGACGGTTCCGACTCGATCATGCTGCTGCGCGTCGACCGGCACGTGGACGCCAACGTGCTCGAGCCGATCGGAGCCACCGTCGGCGCGCACACCATCCGCGCCGTCGACTTCAGCTAGTCCCGATTTCGCCGAACGGCCCCTTTCCCGGACTCCCGGGGAAGGGGCCGTTCTGTCGTTCGCCCGCACCGGCAACATTCGGGTAACGGAGCTTTTTCCGCACGAAAGTAGGGGTTTCGGACAGTTAGGTTCTTGCCGCGAGGCTGAACCACGCGCCGTGAGAGCACGGTGCGGCGCCGGTGCTCACCGTCGGGGGTGCGAATGGGGAGCGCGGGCAGGTTCGTGATCCGGGCCTCGAGAAGGGGTTACTCATGAGCAGAACCCGGTTGCCCGGGTGGGCTGCCCGCTCGGTGGTCGTGGGTTCCGCGGTGGTGCTGGCGGCGGCTGTCGCCGTGCCCGCGGCGTCCGCGCAGGGCGCGCCGCTTGCCGAGCCGGTCGCTCCGGTGAAGGTCGACGCGAGCAAGGTCCAGGGCAAGCTTTCGCCCCGGCTGAGCGCGGCCCAGGGGCAGATCACCGCGTTCGTCGAGCTGGCCAAGAAGCCCGCGGTGGACGCGTTCAAGGAGGAGCAGGGCAAGGGCAAGGAGAAGGCCAAGCAGGCAGCGAAGGCGGCCAAGGCCGACGTCGCCGCGGCGGTCAGCTCCGTCGTCGGGCAGCTGCGGGCCGCGGACGCGGGCATGAAGCTGGTCACCCAGACGGCCAACGCGGTGCCCGGCGCCGTCGTCACCGCGGACGCGGCCAAGATCCGCCAGCTCGCGGAACGGCCGGACGTCGTCTCGGTGCGCACGGTCGTGCCGAAGAACCGCACCAACGCCAGCGCCGAACAGCTCACCAACACGCTTGCCAGCTGGCAGAAAACCGGCAAGTTCGGCGACAACATCCGCGTCGGCGTGATCGACGACGGCATCGACTACACCCACGCCGACTTCGGCGGACCGGGCACGCCCGAGGCGTACCAGGCGGTCGACCGCGCCAAGCCGTCGCCGCTGTTCCCGAGTGCCAAGGTGGTCGGGGGCACCGACCTCGTCGGCGACGACTACGACTCGGCGGGCAAGACCGGTTCGCCGACGCCGGTGCCGGACCCCAACCCGATCGCGTGCGGCGAGCACGGCACGCACGTCGCGGGCACGATCGGCGGCTTCGGCGTGAACGCCGACGGCAGCACGTTCACCGGCGACTACAAGAAGCTGAACAAGAAGACGCTCGACGCCATGCGGATCGGGCCGGGCACCGCACCGAAGGCTTTGCTGTACGCGATCAAGGTGTTCGGCTGCAAGGGTTCCACGAACGTCACCTCGCAGGCGCTGGACTGGGCGCTCGACCCGGACGGCGACGGCGACTTCACCGACCACCTCGACGTCGTGAACCTGTCGCTGGGCAGCGACTTCGGCGCGCCGGACGACCCGGACTCGCTGTTCGTGCGCAAGCTCGCGCAGAACAACGTGCTGCCGGTGATCTCGGCGGGCAACGGCGGCGACATCAACGACATCGCCGGTTCGCCGGGCAACACGCCGGAAGCGCTCACCGTGGCCAGCAGCCGCGACGCGGGCGAGCTGCGGGACGCGATCGAGGTCAAGGCACCGACCGCTGGCCAGCAGCCTGGTCAGTACAGCCAGGAGTACACCGGCTACGACACCCTCGACCTCACCGCGCCGGTAGTGCCGATCTCGGCGAGCAACAACGCCGGTTGCGCCGCCTATTCGGCTGAGGACAAGGCAAAGGTCGCGGGCAAGATCGCGTGGCTGGAGTGGGACGACAACGACGCCACCCGTCCGTGCGGTTCCGCGGCGCGGGCCAACAACGCGCAGGCCGCGGGTGCCAAGGGCGTGCTGCTCTCGTCCACTGTGGAGCATTTCGGCGCGGGCATCGCGGGCAACGCGGCCGTTCCGATGTTCCAGCTCACCGGCAAGGCCACCCAGGCCGTGCGGGCGGGTCTGACCGCGGGCACGCTGACCGTGCGGCTGTACGGAGCCGGCCGGACCACGCTGCAGACCTATGACCAGTCCATCGTGGACACTCCCAGCTCGTTCACCTCGCGCGGCGGACGCGGTCCGTCGGTGAAGCCGGACGTCGCCGCGCCTGGCGACACGATCACGTCGGCGTTCCGCGGCAGCGGCAACGAGCGGCTGGTCATCTCGGGCACCTCGATGGCCGCGCCGCACACGTCGGGCATCACGGCGCTGGTCCGCCAGGCGCACCCGGACTGGAGCGTCGAAGAGGTCAAGGCCGACGTCGTGGGCACCGCGGTGCACGACATCACCGACGGGGCCGGGCACACCTACGGCCCGCAGCGGGTCGGGGCCGGCCGGATCGACGCGAAAGCCGCGCTGGACAACCAGGTTCTCGCGTATGTGCAGGACGACCCGGGCGCGGTGAGCGTCACGTTCGGCACCGTCGAGGCGGCTGGGCCGGTCACCTTGAGCAAGACGATCAAGGTGGTCAACAAGGGCGTCAAGGCGGCCGAGTACTCGGTGGGCTACGAGGCGGTCAACAGCCTGCCCGGCGTTGAGTACACAGTGGACAAGAGCTCGGTGAAGCTGAACCCGCGCGGGGTCGCGACGGTGAAGGTGACGCTGAAGATCACCGACCCGAAGGCGCTGCGCAAGGTTCTCGACCCGACCATGGCGGCTTCGCAGGCCGGGCTCGCCCGGCAGTTCGTGGCCGACGCCTCGGGCCGGGTCGCGTTCACCCCGAAGAACGGCGCGACCGTTCCGCTGCGGGTGGCCGTGTACTCGTCGCCGAAGCCGGTTTCGGCGATCACCACCCCGGCCGGCGTGCGCTTCGGCGCGAACGCCGACCAGGCCGTGCTGAACCTCGGCGGCAAGGGCATCGACCAGGGCAGCGGCTCCCAGCGGTACCGCTCGCTGATCAGCGTCCTCGAACTGCAGGCCGAATCGCCGCAGCTGCCGGAATGCGACTCGCACGTCACGTCCGACTGCACCCTCAACCGCACCGCGAAGGGCGGCGACCTGCGCTACGTCGGTGCGGCGTCGACGGCCCCGCTCGCCAAGGCGCAGGGGGAGCCGGAGAACGCGACGCTGGCGTTCGGCATCACGACCTGGAGCGATTTCGCGAACCTCGGCAGCAACACGGTGCCGTTCGTGGACATCGACACCACCGGCGACGGCAAGCCGGACTTCGAAACCTTCGTGACGAAGGCGACGGGGTCGGACGTGCTGCTCGTCAACACGGTGTCGCTGACCAAGCCGGGCAACCCGTCGGTGGACCTGCAGGCGATCAACGGGCAGCTCGGCGACGTCGACACCAACGTGTTCGACTCGAACGTGATGGTGCTGCCGGTCAGCATCGCCGCGCTCGGCATCGACCCGAAGGAGGCGTCGCACCGGATCAGCTACACGGTCGGCACCGCCGGGTACTACGTCGCGCCGGGTACCTCGAACGGGTTGATCGACCAGGTCGGCACTCCGCTGTCGTTCGACGTGCTCGCACCGGCGTACTCCGCGCAGGGCGGCGGCGACGCGGCGCTGGGCTACGTCGCCAAGCCGGGCACGGCTCTGGTGGTCAACCGCAACAAGGCCGCCGTCGCCGGGGACAAGGCGAAGGGCCTGCTGGCGATCGAGCACCACAACGCGGCCGGGCAGCGCGCCTCGGTCGTGCGGATCGAATCGCAGTTCCCGCGCGGCTGACCTGGTTCACCCTTTGAGGGGAACTTGAAGGGTGCCGCGCAGGCGGCCGCATAGCGGGACGCGGGGGCTTGCCAAGGCTGTCCGGCCTGGGCAAGCCCCCGTTTCCGTTCGCCCGAACGGGTGTCTCACCCTGTGGGAGGATGCGGCATAAGGGTGGTGCGGCTACGGCACCTTGTCTACGGCCGGTAACCTTCCGCTGCTGGCGTTTTTGTGCGAATGGGCCATCGGTGCGCCCGGTGGCCTGGGCTACGGAGGTGTGTGGATGCGGCTCGCGGTGATCCCAGGGGACGGGATCGGGCCCGAGGTGGTCTCCGAGGCGCTCAAGGTGCTCGGTGAGGTAGCACCGGCGGCGGAGATCACGAACTACGACCTCGGCGCCTCGCGGTGGCACGCCACCGGGGAGCTGCTCCCGGAGTCGGTGCTCGGCGAACTGCGCCAGCACGACGCGATCCTGCTCGGCGCGGTCGGCGACCCGACGGTGCCCAGCGGAATCCTCGAGCGCGGCCTGCTGCTGCGGCTGCGGTTCGAGCTGGACCACCACGTGAACCTGCGCCCGGCGCGGCTGTACCCCGGAGTGCGCGGCCCGCTGGCCGACGCCGGGGACGTCGACATGGTCGTGGTGCGCGAAGGCACCGAAGGCCCGTACGCGGGCAACGGCGGCCTGCTGCGCAAGGACACCGAGCACGAGATCGCCACCGAGGTCAGCGTCAACACGGCCTTCGGCGTGCGGCGCGTGGTCGCGGACGCGTTCAACCGCGCCGAAGAGCGGCCGCGCAAGCACCTCACGCTCGTGCACAAGACCAACGTGCTGGAGCACGCCGGTTCGCTGTGGTCGCGGATCGTCGAAGAGGTTTCGCTGGAGCACCCGGACGTCACCGTCGCGTACTCGCACGTGGACGCCGCCACGATCCACCTGGTCACCGACCCGTCGCGGTTCGACGTGATGGTCACCGACAACCTCTTCGGCGACATCATCACCGACCTCGCGGCCGCGGTGACCGGCGGCATCGGCCTCGCGGCCAGCGGGAACCTCGACATCACGCGCCGGAACCCGAGCATGTTCGAGCCGGTGCACGGCAGCGCTCCGGACATCGCTGGCCAGGGTCTCGCGGACCCGACCGCCGCGGTGCTCTCGGTGTCGCTCCTGCTGGACCACCTCGGCCAGAAGGAAGCGGCACGGCGGATCGAGGCCTCGGTGGCGTTCGATCTCGCCACGCGCGACCAGTCGTCCCCCGGCGCGACCCAGGCGATCGGCGACCGCCTCGCGGCGCTCGTTTCGTCCAACGCGCGTCAGGCCGGCTGACCGCCTGACTTTCTCGGACCCCCGCCGCGGAAGCCGGTCGAATTCCGGCGCTGACCCGCAACGGTAGGCCTTCGGCTCCCTCTCCCGGGAGCCGAAGGCGAGCCCGATACCGGCGGAGGTTCCTCGAACCTCGTCCCCTCCCGTCGTGGTCTGCGGGAGACGACACTCCCGCCGCCGGCGGCTGCCGTCTTTTGCGGGCCCAATGTTTCGATTGGGTCGTCGCCGGTGGTTTTTTCTGAAGGACGTTCTGCTTCTCCCGAGCCCGTGGTCGACGAGGCCGGGGATTCGCCGGTTTCCGGCGACGGTGGTTCTGGTGTTTCGCCATCCAGCGGCGATGGCGGTACGCGCGGCTCGAGCCGACAGGCTGGTTTTGCTCCGGCGGGCTCGCCACTTCGCGGCAACTCGGGGCAGTGCGGTGGGCCGCCGATCGGTGAGTTGCAGGCCGACAACTCGGCTCGCCGTGAGTTGGGTGGCTCCGGGGCTCGCGATGTCTCGCCGTTGGATGGCCAATCCTCGGGGGAGGGGCGGGGTTCGCCGTTGAGTGGCGAACCTCAGAGCCGACCGGTTGTGTCGCCGTGGACTGGCGAATCCGAGAGCCAGCGAGTGGCGTCGCCGTTGAGTGGCGAATTCGAGAGCGAGCGGGCGTCGCCGTTGAGCGGCGAATCCCCGGGCGAACGGGCTGTGTCGCTGGCGAGTGGCGAACCTGAGAGCCAGCGGGCTGTGTCGCCGCAGATTGGCGCGCCTGAGAGCCAGCCGGTTATGTCGCCATTGAGCGGCGAATTCGAGAGCGAGCGGGTCCCGTCGCCGTCGAATGGCGAACCCCAGCACGAGCAGGTTGTGTCGCCGCGGATTGGCGAATCGCAGGGCCAGCAGGCTGCGTCGCCGTTGAGTGGCGAATCCCAGGTCGGGGCCGTAGCCGTTCAGCGGCGACGACCGTTGACGCCGGTGCTGCTCGGGCTTGGGGTGGCGTTGCTCGGGTCGATTGTCATCGCGGTCGGGATCGGGACGGTGGCGGTACCGGTCACTCACACGTGGGCCTTTCTCCGCGCGGGGCTGTTCGGTGGGACGATCAGCCCGGACGAGGTCGGGGAGTACCGGATCATCTGGGACCTTCGGCTTCCTCGCGTTCTGCTTGCGGTGGTCGTCGGTGCGGGGTTGTCGACAGTGGGCGTCGCGATTCAAGCGATGGTGCGCAATGCGCTCGCCGAGCCGTACGTGCTGGGGATTTCTTCCGGCGCGTCCGTCGGCGCGACTGCGGTGACGTTGTTCGGCGTCTTCGCGTCGCTCGGGATCTACGCGTTGTCGGTCGGGGCGTTCGTGGCCGCGCTCGCTGCGACTTTGATCGTTTACCTCGTCGCCCGTACGCGGCAAGGGCTCACACCGCTGCGTCTGGTGCTCACCGGAACGACGTTGTCTTATGGGTTCTTCGCGATCACCACGGTCATCGTCTTCCAAGCGCCGAACGGCGAGGCCGCGCGGTCGGCGCTGTTTTGGCTTCTCGGCAGTCTCGCCGGCGCGAATTGGGGCACTCTGCCGGTCGCCGCGATCGTGGTGGTCGGCGGGGTTTTGTTGTTGCTGGCGCTGGCCGGACGGCTCAACGCGCTCGCCATGGGCGACGAAGCGGCGACGACTCTTGGCGTTGACGTCGGGAAACTGCGGATCCTCCTGTTCATCGTTTGCGCCGCCATGACGGGGGTTCTGGTGGCGGTGAGCGGGGCGATCGGATTTGTCGGGCTGATCCTTCCGCATCTGGTGCGGTTGGTCGTCGGTGCGGATCATCGTCGGGTACTTGCCGTGGCACCGCTGGCCGGCGCGGTTTTCCTGGTGTGGGTGGACGTCGCGGCGCGGGTGCTCGCTGCACCCGAGGAGTTGCCGATCGGGGTACTGACCGCGGCGGTCGGGGTACCGGCCTTCCTGCTGTTGATGCGCCGTCGAGCCTACGTGTTCGGAGGTGCGTGAATGGACCTCTCGCTCAACGGCGTCAGCGTGACCGCAGCCGGTCGCACGCTGGTCGAAGATGTGACCCTCGAAGCACGGCAAGGTCAGTTCGTCGGACTGCTCGGCCCGAACGGCAGCGGAAAGTCGACGACTTTGCGCGCCGTCTGCCAAGTGCTCAAGCCGTCGGCCGGAGCTGTTCTGGTCGACGGCCGGCCGCTGGACGGCCTGGCACCGCGGAAGCGGGCGCGCGCGATCGCGGCGGTCGCGCAGGAAGCGCACGCGGAGTTCGACTTCACCGTCGCCGAAGTGGTGGCGATGGGTCGAATGCCGCATCACGGCCTGCTCGACCGCATGAGCGCGGCCGACCACCGGTTGTGCGCCGCCGCGCTGGCCCAAGTGGGTCTGGCGCACCTGGCCGAGCGAGGCGTGCTCACCTTGTCCGGCGGCGAACGGCAACGGGTGCTGATCGCGCGTGCACTCGCGCAGCAGCCCCGGATCCTGGTGCTCGACGAGCCGACTAACCATCTCGACATCCGGCACCAGCTCGAAGTCCTCGCGCTCGCACGCACCAGCGGACCTACGGTGCTGGCCGCACTTCACGACTTGAACCTGGCCGCCGCCGTGTGCGACGTGGTGCACGTGCTCGACCACGGCCGTCTCGTCGCGAGTGGAACCCCGGCCGAGGTGCTCACGCCCGCTCTGCTCGCCGAGGTGTTCGGCGTGCGCGGGCATGTGGTGCCGCATCCCGCTACGGGCCGTCCGCAGTTGTTGTTCGACCTGCTCGAGTCCCAGGAGGACAGTCATGCGTAGGACAGTCGCGTTGCTCGTGACGGTCGCCCTCGTCGCCACCGGATGCGGCGCTCAAGTGTCCGAAGGGGACAGTCGAGCGGCCCCGGCCGGGTTTCCGGTGACGGTGACCAATTGCGGTTCGTCGTTGACCGTGTCCAAACCTCCTTCTCGGGTCGTGACGAATGACATCGGCATCACCGAGCTGATGTTCGCACTCGGCCTGGGCGACCGGATGGCCGGTTACGTGGTCGACAAAGGACAGTCCGGTGGCGTGGCCTCGTCGCCATGGAAAGCCGATTTCGCCAAGGTGCCCAAGCTCGCGGAGAAGATCAACCGTGAGGTGGTGCAGGGCGCGGGAGCGGACCTCGTGTTCGCGGGCTGGAACTACGGCTTCTCGGAAGCAACCGGGTTCACCCCGGACTCCCTCGCGAAGCTGGGCATCTCCAGCTACTTGCTCACCGAGGCCTGCCGCAACGGCAATGGCAAGCAACGGGGCATCATGCGACCGCTCGACGCGCTGTACACAGACATGCGCAATCTGGGGAAAATTTTCGGAATCAGTGATCGTGCAGAACGTTTGATCGAAGAGTACCGCGCACGGGTCGCCGCTGTCACGAACGCGGTCCCGGCGGGACGGCCGAAACCCAAGGTGTTCCTCTACGACGACGGCCGTGACCAGCCATTCACCTCCGGACGCAACGCGGGCCCGGACGAGATCATCACCAAATCGGGTGGTGTCAACATCTTCGCCGACCTCAACGACAGCTGGACCAGTGTCAGTTGGGAAGCCGTGATCCAGCGAGCGCCGGACGTCATCCTCATCAACGACTACGGCGGCGAGGTCGGCAGTGTGGCCGATAAGGAGAACTTCCTCCGCTCGCGTCCCGGTCTGCGCGACATCCCGGCGGTGAAGGAAGGACGCTTCTTCGCGCTGCCGTACGCGGCTTTGGTGGAGGGGCCGCGAAATGCCGCTGCGGTCGAGGAATTCGGCCGCTACCTGGCGAAACTGCCCGGCTGACGACTCTCAGAAGGTGGGATGCTTCGCCCGCGTTTGGAAGCCGGGCGAAGCTGTGGCATGATGGCCGACATGACCGCCATCTCCGTCATTATTGCCTTGCGCGCCGGATAGACGCTCCACAAGAGCTACCGGCGCGCAACCTCTCGCACCCATGCGGGAGGTTTTTTTGTTGCCTGGACCAGGTTCTGCCCCGCCACAAGGAGAACACCGTGACCCGCACGGAACCCGCCGGCACGCCGCTCGGCGATGCCTTCCACCTCTACGACACCACTTTGCGCGACGGTGCTCAGCGCGAAGGGATCACCTACTCCGTCACCGACAAGCTGGCCGTTGCGCGGCTGTTGGACGAACTGGGTGTCGGGTTCATCGAGGGCGGCTGGCCGGGTGCGTTGCCGAAGGACACGGAGTTCTTTTCCCGCGCGGCACAGGGGGAATTGCCGCTCAAGCACGCTGCGCTCGTCGCGTTCGGATCCACGCGCAAGGCCGGAACTGCGGCCGACAAGGATCCGCAGGTCCGTGCGCTTTTGGATTCGGAGGCCCCGGTCGTCACGTTGGTGGCCAAATCGGACCTTCGGCACATCGAGCGGGCGCTGCGGGTCGACGTCGACGAGGCGTGCGCGATGGTGCGGGACACAGTCGCTTTCCTCGTCGGCGAAGGACGACGCGTTTTCCTTGACGCAGAACACTTTTTCGACGGTTATGCCTTCTCTCCCGAAACCTCGCTGCGGGTGCTCGACGCGGCGGCGCACGCTGGCGCGGACGTTCTCGTGCTGTGCGACACCAACGGTGGGCAGTTACCGCTGGGGCTTGCCGAAACCGTAGGCAAGATCAAGGAAAAGACCGGATTCCGACTCGGAATCCATTGTCAGGATGATACTTCCTGTGCCGTAGCGAACTCTGTCGCCGCGGTGCAGGCCGGTGCGACGCACGTGCAATGCACCGCGAACGGCTACGGGGAGCGGGCAGGCAACGCCGACCTGTTCGCCGTAGCGGGAAACCTCGTGACCAAGCTCGGAATGGAGGTCCTCCCGACCGGAGGAGCCGCCGAGCTCACTCGCGTCTCCCATGCTTTGGCCGAAATCGCCAACCTCGCACCCGACACCCACCAGGCTTACGTCGGGTCGTCCGCTTTCGCTCACAAGGCGGGGCTGCACGCGAGTGCGATCAAGGTGGATCCGTTGTTGTACAACCACATCGATCCGTCTTCCGTCGGCAATGGCATGCGAGTACTGGTCACGGAGATGGCCGGCAGGGCCAGTCTCGAGCTCAAGGGACGTGAACTCGGGGTCGACCTTGCCGGCCGGCCCGACGCACTCACGAACGCGGTGCGGAAGGTGAAAGAACTCGAATCGGAAGGCTGGTCGTTCGAAGCGGCCGACGCGTCGCTGGGGCTGTTGCTGCGCCGCGAGGTCGAGGAGGTTTCCGGCGAAAAGTCGGATCCGCCGCCGTTCGAGCTCGAGTCGTACCGGGTGGTGCTGGACCATCGCCAGGACGGCGAAGTCGTCTCCGAGGCGACGGTGAAGGTGCACGTCGCGGGCGAGCGAGTCATCGCGACCGCCGAAGGGAACGGCCCGGTGCACGCCCTCGACGCAGCGCTGCGCCAGGCGTTGACGCCTTATCTGTCCTGGTTGGACAGCATGGAGCTGGCTGATTACAAGGTGCGGATCCTGCCGTCGAACCCAGGGACGGACGCTGTCACGCGGGTGCTCCTCGAAACTAGTGACGGCGAACACGAATGGACGACGGTGGGCGTGCACGGCAACATCGTCGAGGCGAGCTGGCTGGCGTTGTGTGACGCGTTGGTGCACAAGAGCCTGGCAGTCGCGTCGGAACCGTCGGTGCCCGAGCTGGGGGTGGCTGCTGTGGGCGGGTGATTCCGGCTTTCCTGCTGGGGGCGTTGAGGCTTTCGGGTCTGGCCTTCGTGCGGGTGGTATTGCGGCTCACAATCGGGTCGTTGGTGGCCGTGCGTGCTGGTGCTGAGGCTGGCTTGTACTTGCGGTCGTTTCTGGCCGGTGCGATGGGTCCTTTCGCGCCAGTTGTGTCACGTCAGGTCACCTGGTGCGAGGGGGTCATTCGTGCCGAATGGAGCGAGGGGGACTGTCGCGCACGCTCGGGGTGCGCGACAGTCGGTGGGGGTACGTAGACTGGTGCCGTGCGTCTAGCTCGTATTGCTCATCCCAGTGGTGTCGCGTTCGCTTCGATCGAGGGGGACGGCGACGATGCCCAGGTCCTCGAGATCGCGGAACATCCGTTCGGCCAGCCGAACTTCACCGGCAAGCGCTGGCCGCTCGCCGACGTCCGGCTGCTCGCGCCGATCCTGCCGTCGAAGGTGATCGCGGTCGGCCGGAACTACGCGAAGCACGCGGCGGAGTTCGGCAACGAGGTGCCGTCCGCGCCGATGCTGTTCATCAAGCCGTCCACGACGGTGGTCGGGCCGAATGCTCCGATCCGCCGTCCGTCGGACGTCGGACGCGTTGACTTCGAGGGCGAACTCGCGGTCGTCATCGGACAGCCGGTCAAGAACGTGCCCGCGGCCCGCGCGGCCAGTGCGATCCTCGGCTACACGGTCGCGAACGACGTGAGCGCGCGCGACCTGCAGAAGTCCGACGGCCAGTGGGGTCGGGCGAAGGGGTTCGACACGTTCTGCCCGCTCGGTCCGTGGATCGACACGTCGATCGACCCGTCCGACCTGGCGCTTCGCAGCGAGGTCGACGGCGAGCTGAAGCAGGACGGCCGTACTTCGGATCTCGTGCACAAGGTGCCCGAACTGGTCGAGTTCGTGTCGCGGGTGATGACGCTCCTTCCCGGCGACGTGATCCTCACCGGCACGCCGGAGGGGGTCGGTCCGATCGTCAACGGGCAGTCGGTGTCCATCACGATCGACGGCATCGGGACTCTGACGAACCCGGTTCAGGACCTCTGAGCTGGGTGTCGCCGTTTTGTGGCGACATCGGGTTGGGCGGGTTCGGGTGTCGCCGTTTAGTGGCGACATCGGCTCGGCGGAGTGCGTTCGGGCGTTGCCGTTTAGTGGCGAATGGTCGCTGGCGAGTGGTCGGGGTTGTCGCCGCGAGGCGGCGAGAGGTGACTGCTGATCGGGCTGGCTAGTGGTCAGCGCTGTTTGCCGGTGAGTGGCGAATGACCGCTGGCGCTTCGCTTGGCGAGCGGTCGGTGCTGTTGCCTCGGAGCGGCGAAACACGATCGGTGCTGAGCTGGCTGGGAGTCGGTGCTGTTGCCGATAGGTGGCGAGAGCGCAGCTGATCGTCAGTTGGCGAGTTGGTGCCGTTGTGGCCGCTGGGTGGCGAGAGCGCTGATGGTCAGTCGCCGGGTCGGTGGCGTTGTTGCCGTTGGGTGGCGAAACGCATTCCCGTGGTCGGCTTTGCCCACCGGCGGGTGATGCCGGTGGGCGGGTGCGTCGCGTGGGCGAGAGGTGCTCGGCGTTGCCGGTTGGCGGCGAATCCGGGGTGGCTTAGCGGCTGGCCGGTTCTGCTGGGCGGCGGGCGAAGGCTGGGGCGGATTCCCGGCGGATGCCTACGCCGATGAGGTACGCCGGGACTCGAGCGAGTTTCGGGAAGCGCCTGAGCAGGGCGATCAATTGCGCGGGCGGGCCATCGGCGTGGCCGGTCATTACGGGGCCCATTACGCGGCGGTGGAGAAGGCGTTGCAGCCCCTGAACGGCGACGGTCGGCAGGAGGCGACGGCGGCGGACTGCGGTGAGGTCCTTTTCGGTCGGTTTGCCGCGGAGGAGCGGCTCGGCCAGTAGCCTCGCGGCGGCGACGGCGTCTTGGACCGCCAGGTTGATTCCGACGCCTCCGACTGGGGACATCGCGTGGGCGGCGTCTCCGATGCACAGCAGGCCGTCGACGTGCCAGCGGTGCAGGCGGTTGAGGCGGACGTTGAGGAACTTGACGTCGTCCATGGACTTCAGTTCGTGCACTCGGTCGGCGAATTCCGGGCAGACCTCGGTGACGTCGCGGCGGAAGCTTTCGATGCCGGCGTCTTTCAGGTCCTTGCCCTTCGGCGTGAGGTACGCGATCTGGTAGTAGCCCTTGCGTGGCAACGGCACTGCGAAACGGTGGTTGCGCATCCTCGGCATGAGCGTGGCTTCCTGTTCCTCGGGCTTCCGGGAGAGGCGGAACCACCAGGCGTCGAACGGGGTGTAGTACTCGCGCGGGGTGAGGCCGGCTGAGCGGCGGGCCAGGGACCAGCGGCCGTCGGCGGCGAGGACCAGGTTGGCTTTCAGTTCGCCTTCGGTGCCGTCTGCGGTGCGGTAGCGGACGCCGGTGACTCGGCGGCCTGAGCGGAGCAGGCCGGTCATTTCGGTTTCGAGGCGCAGGGTGAAGGTCGGCTCCTTCTGCGCTGTCTCGGCGAGCAGGTCCAGGAAATCCCATTGGGGGACCATCGCCACGTACGGGCGGGGGACGTTCAGCAGGGACATGTCGGCGAGGGTCAGCGCGTCGCCGTCGGGGGTGGGGAGTCCGACTGTGGTCACTTTGGTGTGCGGCAGCGCTTCGAATTTCTCGCCCAGGCCCAGCTCGTCCAGGAGCCTCAGGGTGGACGGGTGGACGGTGTCGCCGCGGAAGTCGCGGAGGAAGTCTGCGTGCTTTTCCAGCACGGTTACCTCTACGCCTGCTCGGGCCAGCAGCAATCCCGCCACCATGCCTGCCGGTCCGCCGCCGACTATGACGCAGCCCGTGTGCTCGGTCATCTTCCCCAGCTCCCTCTTATTCATCGCCTGTTGAATAACACCGAGGATGCACCTTGGGAGGAGGGCGCGTCAAGTCGGCCGATGGGGTGGGGGTCAGGCGTGGGGTGGGTGTCGGGGAGAGCGGTTGGGGTCGGAGTTGGCGGAGGCTTCGGGGCGGGCGAGGCAGGCAAGCAAGGCAGGCAGGCGAGGCAAGCAAGGGAGCCAGGCAAGGGGAGCCAGGCAAGGCAAGTGAGGTAGGCCAGGCAAGTGAGGTAGGCCAGGCAAGTGAGGTAGGCCAGGCAAGTGAGGTAGGCCAGGCAGGCAATGCGAGGCAGGCATGCAACGCGAGGCAGGCATGCAACGCGAGGCGGGCAGGCAAGGCGAGCGGGAGAGGGGTTGCCTCAGCGGCGATGGGCAGCAACGGCGGGGTCGAGAGCATGTTTGCCCACCGGGGATCGTGATCAGGATCGGCTTTGCCGCCGGGGATCGTGGGTGGGGTCGGTTCTGTCCACCGGGGATCGTGGGGCGGGATCGGCGGAGCGCGGTGTCTTCAGGGAGAGCGCGGAACTGCCACTGGCTGGTGTCGGCAGCGGAGTTGATGTAGTCCGCGGGCGGCCAGAATGTGGGGAGTTTGCGTAATGGCACGTGGTTCGCGTATGTGGATCTCCGGTGGCATGAGGGGTCGCTGCCATCTGGCCGGAAAGATCAGGACGGCAGTATTTCCGGAAAGGATTTCGGGTGGTTAGTTCGGTCGCGGAACTTATGCGTGGTTGTTGTTGCTTTGAGGACAGTCAGGACTGAGGGCGGCCGACTTTGTGCGCGGGGAAAGGGTTGTGGCTACAGGGTTTCGAGGCGGAAGCAGGAGGGGGCAGTGGCGCGGGCGCCGAGGGGGACCGTTCGGAATTGGTAAGTTTTCGAAGGGGAGCGTGGAGTAAGCGGCTTTCACCCGCTCGGCCCTCTGGGGCGGTGGTGAACGTCACGGGGCGGACACTTTGTGCACCGGCGGTAGAGCCGGTCAGCGGCAACGGCTCTGGGGTAATCACCTTTTTGGCCGCGTTGCGAACGCGGCGAGTGCCCTAGCCTCACGGGGTGGATTTCGCCCCGGCCGCTCTGTCGCGTGCTCGTACTGCCCCGCCGGCCGCTGCCGGTCGCGAACCGTGGGCTCCTCCTGAGTTGAGTCTGGTTTGCCTCGACATCGATGACACGTTGATCGACTGCACCGCCGCGATCCGGCGCACGTTGCACGCGCTCACGGGGCGCGACGATCTTTGGCCGTTGTGGGATTTGACCACCGAGGAGCACGTCGCGCTTGTGGTGGCGGGGAAACTCGGTTACGACGTCATGCATCACCGGCGTACTGAATGTTTCCTCGCCGAGTTGGGGATCTTCGGCGACTCCGCGCAAGTGAGCGCGTTCGAGGCGCGCCGGCGGGAGATTCTGGCTCGGTCCTGGCGGTTGTTCGACGATGTTCTTCCTTGCCTGGAATGGCTGCGCGCCGCGGGGCTTCAGCTGGCCGCCGTGACGAACGCCTCAGGGGTTCATCAGCGGCAGAAAATCGCGGAACTCGGGCTGGCGCCGTATTTCGACCACGTCGCGATCGCGGGCGAGGTCGGGGTCGCGAAACCCGATCCGGTGATGTTCCACTCGGTCTGCCTGGCGCTGGACTGCCCGCCGGAACGCACGGTGCACGTCGGGGACAAGCTCGACACCGACGCGATCGGCGCGTTCGAAGCCGGGCTCGGCGCGGTCTGGCTCGATCGCGACGGGACCAGTCGCACCGGCGAGCGGGCGCCTGAGGGGGTGCACACCGTGGCGGGGCTCGGCGAGCTTCCTGAGCTGCTGGTTTCGGAGTACGCGACGGTCGGCGTGCCTGCCCCGCGCGCGGCGGGGACCCCCGCTGCGACCGGCCGCGGCGGGATGTTCTAGTATTTCTTCTCGTGCGGCACTGACCTGGGCAACCGGGAAAGTACCTCACTGGGGTATGGTGTAATTGGCAGCACGACTGGTTCTGGTCCAGTTAGTCTAGGTTCGAGTCCTGGTACCCCAGCTGCAGAGAGGACCCCCTCTCGGAAGTGCGAAAATCGCTTCTGGTAAGTTCTCTCTCGCAAGAAACGCCCCGGAAACGGGGAAGTTCCTAAGCCCCCGTCGTCTAGCGGCCTAGGACGCCGGCCTCTCACGCCGGTAGCGTGGGTTCGAATCCCATCGGGGGTACAGCCAGCCCGGTTGATCGATTAAAGATCAACCGGGCTTTGTTGTATTCAGCGGGAAAACCCGGGCAATCCACGATCACTCCTGCGCGCCGCCGAACATCGCTGCCGCCGCGCGGCCATTCGCCTGGTTTTCGGTCACATACGGCCGGAGTTCGGCCTCGTACTTGGCGAAAGCTTCCGGGTACGCCGCGTCCGCCAAGCGCCGGGCCAGCGAACGGGCGCCGAGCAGGGCCTGCGAGGTGCCCATGCCCGCCGTCGGCGCGGCGCAGTATCCGGCGTCTCCCACCAGGGCGATGCGGCCGGTCGACCAGTGGTCCAGGTGTACCTGAGTGCTCGAGCTGAAGTAGAAATCCGCGGCCTCCGACATCGCCTCGAGGAGGCGCGGCGTGTGCCAAGCGTCACCGGCGAAGGCGGCGCGGGTCGCTGCTTCCTGGTCGGCGCGGGGGAGACGGTCCAGGGCTCCTGAGGTCGTTCCGAAGGACAGGCTGACCGTCAAGCGGTCGGGGTCCGCTGAGTTGAACAAGTAGACCGCGGTGCCGTCGGCGGTGCGGAGGAGGCCGCTGTGGTCCAAGTTCAGGAAGTTCGGCATGGTGAAGCCCGCGCCCGAGAGGCCGAGGTGCTGCAGCACTGCTGAGTGCGGGGCGAAGGCCAGTTGGCGGACCTTCGAGTACACGCCGTCCGCGCCGAAGACCAGGTCGTAGGTCCCCGTGGAGCCGTCGGTCAGTTCGGCGGTCACGGCGGCCTCAGTTTGCGTCAGCGACGTGATCGAGGTGCCGAAGCGGTACTCGACATGATCGACAGTCAGGGCGTACAGCAGCTCGTTCAGGACGTGCTTGGGCACCTCCAGTTCGCCGGCGAAAGCTTCGGCGGGCAGCAGGTCTACCTGGGTGCCGTCGCGGTCGACGATGGCCGTGCCGGTCATTTTCGTGTCGTGCCGGCGGACGTCGTCGAGGATGCCCAGCTCGGCGAGGACATCGAAGGCGGCGCCGCGGAAATCCACGGCGTAACCGGTGTGCCGGAGGGCGGGGGCGCGTTCGACGATCGTCACGCGGTGGCCGGCGCGGGTGAGCAGCTCGGCGAGGGTGGTGCCGGCGACGCCGGCGCCGGAGATCAGGACGTTCGAGGAGGTCATGGGAGAGACCGTAGCCAAGGTTTGTCCATTTGGTCAAACCGTTTGGATAAACCATCTGGACAAGACTTCGGCTAGGCTGGGCGCCATGGGTAATCGCGAGGATCTGCTGGCCGGGGCGAAGCACTGCTTGATCGAGCGGGGCTGGGGCAATACGACGGTGCGCGACATCGCGGCCGCGGCGGGGGTCAGTCACGCGGCGATCGGCTACCACTTCGGGTCGCGGGACGCGTTGCTCACGCAGGCGCTGGTCGCGGCGGTCGACGAGCTGGGCGGTCAGGTCGCGGATTCGTCCTTCGACCTGTCCGAGCAGGGGCTGAGCCGGCTGATCGACAGTTTCGGCGAGCACCGGGCGCTGTGGGTCGCGCAGTTGGAAGCGCTCGTGCAGGCCGAGCGGTCACCGGACGTGCGCCGGCATCTCGTGCAGGGGCTGCGGGAGGCGCGCGCCGGGGTCGGCGGGGCGGCGCAGAGCGCGTTGGTGATCGGGCTGATGGTGCAGTGGCTGCTCGACCCGGAGGAGGCCCCGTCGGCGAAAGAAGTGACCGACGGGATTCGCGCGGTGGCGGCGGAAAGCTAGACCCAGACGGCGTCGGCCGGGTTTCCGGCGGGCGGTTCGCCGCCCGCTTCGGCGAACGCGGTCAGCGCGTCGACCAGGCCGCGGCGGGCCGATTCGGGCATTTTCTCCACGACGGCGGCGATTTCGCGTCGCCGCCGTTGGGTGACGACGCGGACGATCCGGTCGCCTTCCTGAGTGAGTTCGATGACGACCTCGCGCCGGGACGACGGGTTGCCCAAACGGGCGACCAGTTCGACGGCGACCAGCCGGTCGATCATCCGGCTCGCGGTGGACGGCGTGACGCCGAGATGTTCGGCGAGCGCGGCCTGTTTCAGCGGGCCGCGGGAATGCAGCACCACCAGGAGCCGGAATTGCGGCATCGTGATGAGGTCGCCGACGGAGGCGATGGACCGCGCGGACACCGCGACGAGCAGCCGCGAAGCGGTGAGCACGGCTTCGGTGACCGCGTCGACGTCGTCGGGTACGTCGGTGCGAGCGGAGATCGGCGCGCGAGACATATGCCCAGTGTGCCGCATCCCGCGGCGGATTCCGCTCGATAACGGTGCTGGGCAACGAATCAGGGGGGATCGGGCCGTCCCGGCTGCCCGACCGGCGGGAAAAAGAAACGACCCCGCGTCCCGGCGAACGGGAGGCGGGGTCGTTCTGGAGCCTGCTCAGAGACCGGCGAAAGCCTGGTCCACGAACTGCTTGTGCTGATCCGCCCACTGCTTGGCGGCGGTCTTTTCCTGGCCCTTCGGAGCCTTCTGGATCGCGTCCTCGAGCGAACCGAGGTCCTCGTCCGACATCTTCAGCTTCTTGGCCACGCCGGCGAGCGCCGGGAAGTCCTTCTCGAAGCCCTTGCGACCCAGTGCGTGGATCTGCTCGCCCTTGCCCATCGCGCCCTTCGGGTCCTGGAGATCCTTGAGCTGGTAGCGCGAGTACGCCCAGTGCGGGTGCCACAGCGTCACGACGATCGGCTTCTTCGCCTTGATCGAGCTGTCGAGCGCGGCCAGCATCGCGGTGGTCGACGAGTTCTGCAGGGTCATCGCGCCGTCGAGGCCGTACTGCGGGATCGCTTGCTTCTGCACGATGCCCGTCTCGCCCGCGCTCGCCTCGATGCCGGTGATCTTGCCGCCGAACATGCTCGCCTTGTCCTTGAGGTCGGCGATGCTGTTGACGTCCTTCACGTAGTCCGGCACGGCAAGGTTCAGGGTCGCCTTGTCGTACCAGACGCCGAGGTCTTCGAGCTGGTTCTTGTACTGGTCCCAGTACTGCTTGTGCGTCGCGGGCAGCCACGAGTCGAGGAACAGGTCGACGTCGCCCTTCGCGAGACCCGCGTAGATCGGGCCGACGTCGAGCATCTGCGTCTTGACCTTGTAGCCCTTCTCCTCCAGCACCGCCTGGTACAGGTTGGTGAGGGCGACGTCCTCGTCCCAGTTGATGTAGCCGATGGTGACGCTCTTGGCTTCCTGGCTGTTGCCCGACTGGGACTCCCGGCCGCCGCACGCCGCGGTGAGGCCGACCAGGGCCGTCACGGCGGCGCCGATGGCGATGATCCGGCCGAAGCGTTTCGATGTGCGCACTCGTTCGTCCTTTCTCGTTGCGGTGGAGGTGGATCAGGCCGCGTCGGCCCGGCGGAGGGCGCGGCCCACCGCCGAGCGCGCCCCGAGCGAAGAGGTGAGCCGGTCGAGATAGATCGCCAGCACGACCACGCTGAGACCGGCTTGGAAACCCAGGTCCAGCTTGAGGCTCGTGACCGCGGCGTACACCTCGGCGCCGAGTCCCGGCGCGCCGACCATGCCGGAGATCACGACCATCGACAGCGACAGCATGATGATCTGGTTGATTCCGGCCATGATCGACGGCATCGCGAGCGGGATCTGGATCTCCCGCAGGATCCGCCGCGGCGGTGAGCCGAACGCCTCGCCCGCCTCGACCATTTCCGGGTCGACCTGGCGGATGCCGAGTTCGGTCAGCCGCACGCCCGGCGGCAGCGAGAACACGACAGTCGCCACCACGCCCGGCACCGCGCCGATCGAGAAGAAGAAGATGACCGGGATCAGGTACACGAACGCGGGCAGCGTCTGCATGAAGTCCAGCACCGGCTTCACGATCCGGCTCACTGTTTCGTTGCGCGCGGCCGCGATCCCGACCGGCACCGCGATCACCACCGCGACCACGCCGGAAATCAGCACCTGCGAAAGGGTCTGCATCGCGGAGGGGAATTCGCGGAGGCTGTCGATGAGCGCGAACCCGATCGCCGAGCCGAGGCCGAACTTCCAGCCGCGCAGCCACCAGCCGAGCGCCGCGAAGATCACGAGCAGCACGGGCCACGGCACCCAGGTCAGGGCCGAGGAAAGGCCGTTGATCGCACCGCTGACGACGGTTTCGACGAAATCGAAGAACGGGCCGATGTTGCCCTGCAGCCAGTCGATGATCGCCTTGAACCAGGTGCCGACGGGAATCTGCGGCAGATCGCCGAAGAGGACGCTGTCAGACACGGGCGTTCACCTCCTGTTCGTCGTTTTCTCCTGAGCTCAGCGCGTTCAGCAGCGCCTCCCGGGTCACCGCGCCGAGCAGCGCGCCCTCGGCGTCGACCACCGCGAGCGGCGCGGGCGCGGAAGCCGCGTGGCCGAACAGTTCGGCCATCTGGGTTTCCGGGCTGGTGCGCGCGGCGGACCGGTCGACGAGGCCGGCGATCGTTTCCGTGCCGTTGTCGGCGGCCTCGCTCACCGCGCGCCGGTCGACCGCGCCGGCGAACTTGCCGTCCTCGGTCACCAGCACGCCGGAGAGTTCGTTCCGGCGCATCGTTTCCAGCGCTTCGGCGACGGTCGTGGCCGGGGTGAACGAGATGTCCGCGGGCGCCATCACGGCGGACGCGGTGAGCACCCGGGAACGGTCGACATCGCGGACGAACTTCGCGACGTATTCGTCGGCCGGTTCGGTGAGCATCTCCTGCGCGGTCGCGACCTGCACGATCCTGCCGTCGCGCATCATCGCGATCCGGTCGCCGAGGCGCATGGCCTCGTTGAGGTCGTGCGTGATGAACACGATCGTTTTGCCCAGCTGCCGCTGCAGCGTCAGGAGCTGGTCCTGCATCTCCTTGCGGATCAACGGGTCCAGCGCGCTGAACGCCTCGTCCATCAGCAGGATCTCGGTGTCCGCGGCCAGCGCGCGGGCGAGGCCGACGCGCTGGCGCATCCCGCCGGAAAGCTGACCGGGCAACCGGTCCTCCCATCCGGTGAGCCCGACCATCTCGAGCGCTTCGGCGGTGCGTTCGCGCTGCCGCTCGCGCGGAGCGTTCTGCACGCTCAGCCCGTAGGCGACGTTCTCCGCGACCGTGCGGTGCGGGAACAGCGCGAAGTGCTGGAACACCATGCTCATCCGCCGCTGGCGCAGCTCGCGCACCTCGCTCGCGGACTTGTCGGTCAGGTCGATGTCGTCGACCAGCACCCGCCCGGAAGTGGCCGGGAGCAATCCGTTCAGCGTGCGCAGCAGGGTCGACTTGCCCGAACCGGACAGTCCCATCACCACGAAAATTTCGCCGCGCTCCACGGTGAAGGAGGCGTCGATCACCGCCGCGGTCACGCCGGGCAGCTCCAATTCGGCGCGGTCGGCGCCGTTCTCCAGCTTGCCGACCGCTTCTTCCGCCCGGCGGCCGAACACTTTGTACAGCTTCTCCACACGAACTATCGGCACAGTCGTCTCATGTTCTCGCATTCGGGGTCCTTGCCGGGCGTCATGATTGCATAGACCAACAGTGATCGGAGCCGATCGCGCGACCGCTTCACCGATGACGGCCGGTTTTCGTGGCCCGGCACCCACTTTCGCGGGCGCGGTGCGCGCGCCCGCGAGACACCGGTGCGGCGGCGGGGAAAAGACGGTGTGCGCTGGCGAAACCAGTCCGGATTCGCCGGTTCGCCCGACTGGATTACCGGTGGCGACAGTGCGTGGTTGTCACGTTCGCATAACAACCCGAAAGTCTGTTGTGGACCTTGCGCGGCCTGGGTGATCGCGGACACCTGGCGGCCACGCATGGTGCCGGGCCGGACACGGCAAGGAAACCCCGGAGACCGTTTCGCGCGGGCGTTCGCACTTGCTTGGGGGAACAGGTGATCGACTGGAGGCGGCGGCGAGATGGCCGGTGCGATCGGGAAAACGCAGAGGCGTTCCCCCGATTTCCTTCGCGCTGCGCCGTTGTGGTGCGGCGGGGACAATGCCCGCCGCTGCGACCCAGCTGTCGCTTCACGGTCCGGGAGAGCCGTACGGGCAAGCCTGCCAACGGATCTTGACGGTCGACGCGCTGCTGGGGAATCGGGGTCGTCCGTGCGCCGTTTGCTCCGAATGCCGGAGAGCGCATGCGGCGCGGGAAAAAAGGGCAGAGATGCGGCAAGCCCCGCCCGGGGAGAAGCCGGGCGGGGCTTGCGGTCTGCTTCCGGAGAAGCGGAGTTACTTCTTCTTCGCGGCCGAGGTGCGCTTGGCCGGAGCCTTCTTCGCGGTCGCCGTGGTCTTCTTGGCGGCCGGCTTGGCGGCGGCCTTCGCCCGCGTGGTGGTGGCCTTCGGAGCCGCCTTGGCCGCGGTGGCCTTGGTGGCGGTCGCCTTGGCGCGGGTGGTGGTGGCCTTCGCGGCGGTGGCCTTGGCGGGAGCCTTGGCCGCGGTGGCGCGGGTGCGGGTGGCGGCCGGCTTGGCGGCGGTGGCCTTGGCGCGAGTGGTGGTCGTCGCCGTGGCGCGGGTGGCGGTCGCCTTCGCGGTGCTGGCGGTCGCACGCTTCACGGCAGTCGCCTTCGGCAGCTTCTTGGAGCCGGAGATGACGTCCTTGAACGTGGTGCCCGCGCGGAACGCCGGAACGTTGGTCTTCTTGACCCGCACGGCTTCGCCGGTGCGCGGGTTGCGCGCGGTGCGGGCGGCACGAGCGCGCTTTTCGAAGACACCGAAGCCGGTGATGGTGACCTTTTCGCCCTTGTGGACGGTGCGGATGATGATGTCGACGAGACCGTCGACGGCTTCCGCGGCTGCCTTCTTGTCGCCGATGCGCTCCGACAGAGCTTCGATCAGCTGGGCCTTGTTGGCCATTCCAGTTCCTCCAACCAGAACTTGTTTTATACGGCCATACAGGCCGAACGCAGTCATTATCACCCATAGACTTCGCAAGTCCAATCGGGACCTGCCTTTTTCGTTGCCGTGTCGGCTAACCGGAGAGCGGGCGAGCCGCCCGAAGCGCCGGATTCTTTCACTGGCCGGAAGACCTGCGAGAGTGCTTGCGGCACCGGCAAAGTCGCATGTGGACAGCCGCTGGCCTGCGGTTTTGCCTTTTCTTGAGGTGTCGTGGCCGGGTGTGGATGCGGTGCTCGGACGACCCGTGCAGCGGCCGGACGGTCTACTGAGGACGATCGAAAACCGCGCGAAAAAGGCTGCCTCGCACGGGCGTGGCGGAGCGGGGGCTGGGCGACAGAGGCGTTCCGCGGGGCGTCGTGGTTGGCGGCCGGGAGGGTCTGCGGGAGGGGCTCGAGGTCGTTCGATCGGGTCGGTGGCGTGGCGCGGGGGAATCGCGCGGCGGGGCGGAATCGTTCGCGGTGCCGGGTTTGGGTTCGGCTGCGGGGTGCGTTGGGTTCGCGGGACGTCGCGTCGGTGGGATCGGTTGTGGGGAAGGGCGGTTCTTGGCGGGGTGGCGGGGAGGTGGTCGGGGCTTGGGGTTCGTCGCGTGGGGCGAGGGGTGCGGCTTCGCGTTAGGGGAGGGCTGTCGGGGAAGGGTTGAGCGGCGGAGTCGTTCCTCGGGTGCTTCGGCGGCGGCGCTTGGGGTCTGGCTGTCGGTCGGGGTGTGTTCGCGGTAACCCGCGTCAGGATTGTCGATGGGAAAAGGCTGCCTCCTTCCGGTGCGGTGGAGCGGCGGCTGGGGTGGGCGGGCTTTGGATTCGGGTCTGACAGGCGGGCGTCGATGTGAAAAGGCCGCCTCCCGCCGGGGTGGCGGAGAGGTGGTTGGGGCTTTGGGTTCGTCGCGTGGGGCGAGGGGAGCTGCCTCGTGTGAGGGGAGGGCTGTCGGGGAAGGGCTGAGCGGCTGAGTCGTTCCCCGGGTGCTTCGGCGGCGGCGCTTGGGGTCTGGCTGTCGGTCGGGGTGTGTTCGCGGTAACCCGCGTCAGGCGGGCGTCGATGTGAAAAGGCCGCCTCCCGCCGGGGTGGCGGAAGGCGGCCTGGGGTTGGCGCGTGGTGGGAGGCGGGCGTTAGAGGCGTTCCTGGAGCGCGTCGGCGGCGGCGAGGAGATCGGCCGCCCACCGGGCGCCGGGCTTGCGCCCTATGCGTTCGATCGGGCCGGAGACCGATACCGCGGCGACGACGGTTCCGGAGGAATCGCGCACCGGGGCGGAAACGCTCGCGACACCCGGTTCGCGTTCGGCGACGCTTTGCGCCCAGCCGCGGCGGCGGACTTCGAGCAGAGTGCGTTCCCCGTAAACCGCGTCGGCGAGGATCGTCCGTTGCGTGTGCGGATCCGACCACGCGGCAAGGACCTTCGCGCCCGAGCCCGCCGTCATCGGCAGGCGCGAGCCGATCGGAACCGTGTCGCGCAAACCGCTCGGCGGTTCCGCGGTCGAAACGCACACGCGCTGCACGCCGTCGCGCCGGTAAAGCTGAACGCTTTCGCCGGTGATGTCCCGGAGCTTCGGCAGCACCGAACTCGCCGCGTCGAGCAACGGGTCGGTCGACCCGCCCGCGAGTTCGGCGAGCGCGGTGCCCGGCCGCCAGCGCCCGTCCGGGCCGCGCCGCAACAGGCGATGCACCTCGAGCCCGACCGCGAGCCGGTGCGCGGTCGCGCGCGGAAGCCCGGTGCGCGTGCACAGTTCCGCCAGCCCGCACGGGTCCTCGGCGACGGCCTGCAGCACGGCCACGGCTTTGTCCAGTACTCCGATACCGCTATGCTGTCCCACGACGCGATACTATCTTCCCGCAGTGTGGGAAGTCCAGAATCTGGGAAAAACGAAACCCGGGCCCGCGGCCAGCCGCGGCTCGCCCCTCCTCACCGGCTCTGTCCGGGTTCCGTGCTCCCGGCCGATCCCGTGGAAGGAGCCGGAGATGACCACCCCCACCGGCAAGGCTCGTACGCTGGCGGAGAAGGTGTGGGACAGCCACCTCGTGCGCCGAGGCGAAGGCGCCGAACCGGATCTGCTCTACATCGACCTCCACCTGGTGCACGAAGTGACCAGCCCGCAGGCGTTCGACGGACTGCGGCTGGCCGGGCGGCAGGTGCGCCGCCCCGACCTCACCATCGCCACCGAGGACCACAACGTCCCCACCGTCGACATCGACCTCCCGATCGCCGACCCGGTGTCCCGCACCCAGGTCGACACGCTTCGCCGCAACTGCAAGGAGTTCGGCGTCCGGCTGCACCCGATGGGCGACGCCGAACAGGGCATCGTGCACGTGATCGGACCGCAGCTCGGGCTGACCCAGCCGGGCACCACCGTGGTGTGCGGCGACAGTCACACCTCGACGCACGGCGCGTTCGGCGCGATGGCCTTCGGCATCGGCACTTCCGAGGTCGAGCACGTGCTCGCCACCCAGACGCTGCCGCTGCGGCCGTTCAAGACGATGGCGATCAACGTCGACGGCACGCTGCAGCCGGGCGTCACCGCGAAGGACGTGATCCTCGCGGTGATCGCCAAAATCGGCACCGGCGGCGGGCAGGGCTACGTCCTCGAGTACCGCGGCAAGGCCATCGAAGAGCTGTCGATGGAAGCCCGGATGACCATCTGCAACATGTCGATCGAGGCGGGCGCGCGCGCCGGCATGATCGCGCCGGACGAGACGACCTTCGCCTACCTCAAGGGCCGTCCGCACGCGCCGAAGGGCGAGGAGTGGGACGCCGCCGTCGCCGCCTGGCGCGAGCTGCGCACCGACGAGGGCGCGGAATTCGACGCCGAGGTCCACCTCGACGCGGACCAGCTGACGCCGTTCGTGACGTGGGGCACCAACCCGGGACAGGGCCTGCCGCTGGGCGATTCGGTGCCCGACCCGGCCGCGATCCCGGACGAGAACGCGCGCTTCGCCGCCGAGAAGGCGCTGTCCTATATGGATCTGAAGCCGGGCACGCCGCTGCGCGAGATCGCGGTGGACACCGTCTTCCTCGGGTCCTGCACCAACGGCCGGATCGAGGACCTGCGCGCCGCGGCCGAGGTGCTGCGCGGGCGCAAGGTGGCCGATTCGGTCCGGATGCTCGTGGTGCCCGGTTCGATGCGGGTGCGCAAGACCGCCGAAGAGGAAGGCCTGGACAAGATCTTCGCCGAGGCGGGAGCCGAATGGCGGCAGGCGGGCTGCTCCATGTGTCTCGGGATGAACCCGGACCAGCTCGCCCCCGGCGAGCGGAGCGCGTCCACCTCCAACCGCAACTTCGAGGGACGGCAGGGCAAGGGCGGGCGCACGCACCTCGTCTCGCCGCTCGTGGCCGCCGCCACCGCCGTGCGCGGGACGCTGTCCTCGCCCGCCGACCTGCCCGCCTGACTTCCCCGAGAGGAGCTCCCACCATGGAACCGTTCACCCAGCACACCGGGATCGGGGTCCCGCTGCGCAGGTCCAACGTGGACACTGACCAGATCATCCCGGCCGTCTACCTCAAGCGCGTGACCCGCACCGGATTCGAGGACGGGCTGTTCGCCGCCTGGCGCGGCCAGGAGGACTTCATCCTCAACCAGGAACCGTTCAAGAACGGGTCGGTGCTGGTCGCCGGGCCTGACTTCGGCACCGGTTCGTCGCGCGAGCACGCCGTGTGGGCGTTGATGGACTACGGCTTCCGGGTCGTCATCTCGTCCCGGTTCGCCGACATCTTCCGCGGCAACTCCGGCAAGGGCGGCCTCGTCGCCGCGCAGTGCGAGCAGTCGGATGTCGAACTGCTCTGGAAGCTGCTGGAGAACGAGCCCGGCACCGAGGTGTCGGTGGACCTCGAGGCCAAGACCGTGCGGGCCAAGGACTTCACCGCGCCCTTCCAGATCGACGACTACGTCCGCTGGCGGCTGCTCGAAGGACTCGACGACATCGCGCTGACCCTGCGCCACGCGGGGGACATCGACGAGTTCGAGTCGAAGCGGCCCTCCTGGAAGCCCGCGACGCTTCCCGCCGCGACCTCCTGACCTGCGCCGCCGGGGCCGGATTCCCTGCTCGGAAAGGGAATCCGCCCCCGGCGGGCCCCCTCTTCGCCCACGCCAAACGGAGCCTCCCGGACCCGGAAACGGGTCCTTCGGGAGGGCGGAACCGTTCCCGCCGCAAGGGAAAATTTCGCGTGCCGTTTGGAATTTGTGCTGTCTTGGTAATACCGTGTGCGTTAGCCGGCCGACCTGGCCGTGGACGAAGAGTTCTTCTTGGAGGGACTGGAATGGCCAACAAGGCCCAGCTGATCGAGGCGCTGTCGGAGCGTCTGGGCGACAAAAAGGTTGCTTCGGAGGCCGTCGACGGTCTCGTCGACATCATCATCCGGACGGTCAACAAGGGCGAAAAGGTGAACATCACCGGCTTCGGGGTGTTCGAGAAGCGCGCTCGTGCCGCCCGCACCGCGCGCAACCCGCGCACCGGCGAAGCCGTGCGAGTGAAGAAGACGAACGTTCCGGCGTTCCGCGCGGGCACCACGTTCAAGGACGTGATTTCCGGTTCGAAGAAGCTGCCGAAGGCCACGGCGGCGAAGCGGGCCACGGCCAGCACCGCGAAGGCGACCACCACCCGCGCCGCCTCGACCACCGCCACGCGCAGCACCCGTGCCACGGCGGCGAAGCCCGCCGCCACGCGCACCCGCGCCACCGCGGCCAAGGCTCCCGCCAAGGCCACCGCGGCCAAGACGACGACGCGCGCCACGGCCGCGAAGTCCACCACCACCCGCGCCAAGGCGGCCCCGAAGGCCACCACCACGCGGGCGAAGGCCGCCGCCAAGCCTGCCGCCAAGACCACCGCGGCAGCGAAGAAGACTACGGCCGCGGCCAAGAAGGCCCCGGCGAAGCGCACCTCGGCGGCCAAGAAGAAGTAACAGCCCCGGTATTCGTTGCTTCGCGGCAGGGCCCCGACCTCGGGTGAGGTCGGGGCCCTGCCGCGTTTTCGGGGGCTTGGGCGGCTGGACGGGCGGAGTCTGGCGGGGAGTGGTGAGGCGTTGTGGGGGCTGGGGTTTCGGCTGGGCTGAGCGGGGAGTCGGGGCGGGGTTGTTGTGCGGGCGCTCGGCTGGGCGGCGTGTTTGGGGCGGTGAGTCGGCGCAGGGGTTGCGGTGCTGGCGTGGGGTTGGGGTTTCGTCTGGGTGGGTGCTTCGCGCGGTGAGCAGGGGCAGGGTTGTTGTGCTGGTGCGGGTTAGGTTGCGGCTGCGTGGGGTGCTTCGGGCGGGGAGTCGGACGAGGTTGCGGGGGCTGGGATTGTGGCTGGACGGCGGCGGGTCGCGGGTGGCTGAGGGGTGCCCGGACGAGCGGACCGGGCGCGTTGCGGGGATGGCGCTGCGGGGGCGATTGCGGTGTCGACCTGCTGCGAGAGGGCGGGCGAGCTGTTGTGGCGGGCGGGTTTCGAGGCGGGGCGAGCGGTGGTCAGCCAGACCCCGTTGTGGTCGCGGGGTTTCCGGGCGAGGCGGGACAGCGGGGCAGGCGAGCCGGTGTGGCGAGTCTCTCCGGAGGTCGCGAATTCGCTGCCCCGCCAGGGTTGCCGGAGCACCTGCCCGGATGGTGTTGGGGCAGTGGGAAGACAGCGTTTCCCGAGGTCGGCGGCCTGTTCGGGCTCCAGGGAGAACCCGCCGAATTGCTGATAAGACAACAGATTCGGGGCCGTCCGGGAAGGCGATCGGATTCCCCGAAGAGGTCGGTCCGGGAGGGCTAATCCGACGCCCGGAGATAAATCCCCGCCGGGGGTAAATAAACCCCGCGAGCGTGTCTCGGACGTCGCTTATGCCGGACCCGGGATAACTGCTGAGCGGCGCTCAGCAATACCGGTCTCTATAGAATCCGAATCGCCGAAGAGCGCGCACGAGAAGGGGCCCGGCGCGCACGCCGGGCCCCTGGTGAAAAAAATCAGCCTGCCGAAGGCACCGGAGCGGGCAGCGGGCTCGGGTAATAGTCCGCGCCCACCAGAACCGGTCCGTCGTCGCCGGGGGAGAACGACAGGACCCACAGCGAGCCCTTCTTGCTCGGCACCACCCCGTCGCGGGCGGCGGGCAGTTCCAGGCCGTCCCGATCCGCCAGTGCGCTCACCAGGTCCGGGATCACCCCGCCCTGGCTGCTGATCAGCGGGGTGCCCCCGTCGGCCGCGATCGCCAGCAGGCGGCGGATTCCGAGCAGCGGGTCGGGCCAGTAGCCCTCTTCCGACAGCAACGGCTCGTGCCGCACCTCGACGCCGAGGGCGTCCGCGATTCCGCCGACGGTCTGCACGCAGCGCAGCCGCGGCGCGGAGAACACCCGGTCGGGGCCGAAGAGCGGCAGCAGGTCTCGCAGTGCGGCCGCTTGGCGTTGGCCGGCTTCCGACAGCGGGCGGAGGTCGTCGTCGCCGGTCCAGTCTTCGCGTTTGCCCGCTTTCGCGTGCCGCACCAGCAACACCGTCGTCGGCGCGGGCGGGAGGGCGCAGAACTCGCGCAGCACCCGGACATCCGCCGGCCGGGTGAGCAGCTGCTCGGCCGCGATCGGGTCCAGCCAGCGCAGTTCGTCGACCTCTTCGTTGGGCGCGAAGGCTCCCTCGACGGCTTCGCCGCTGAAGTAGTCGACGCTCTTGCGCAGCAGCCGCCCGTTGTTCTTCGCGGGGACTTCGTACCTCGTCTGCGCGACATAGCGGCCCAGCACCGCGCGGAACCCGGTCTCCTCGGCGATCTCGCGCACCGCGGTGGCGGCGATCGTTTCGCCGGGGTCGACCTTTCCCTTCGGCAGCGACCAATCGTCGTAGCGGGGCCGGTGCACGACGGCTACCTCGATCCCCGCCCCGGCACGGCGCCAGAGCACCGCGCCCGCGGCCCGGACGTCCACGCTCATCCGACGGCCCCGTGCAGCTTCGCGAGTTCGAGCTGATGGTCGCGCACCTGCGAACCGGCGGCCGGGAACGGCTGCCATTCGCCCGAGGAACTGAGCACCCAGCAGCGCGTGTGCGGATCGAGCGCCGAATCGAACACCTCGTCCAGCTGCCGTGTCAGCCTCGGGTCCTTGACCCGCACCAGCGCCTCGATCCGGCGGTCGAGGTTGCGGTGCATCATGTCCGCGCTGCCGATCCAGTGCGTGCCGCCCGCCCGGAAGTTGAACACCCGCGAATGCTCCAGGAACCGGCCGAGGATCGAGCGGACGCGGATGTTCTCGCTCAAGCCCTCGACGCCCGGCTTCAGCGAACAGATCCCGCGCACCACCACGTCGACCGGAACGCCTGCCTGCGACGCGTGGTACAGCGCGTCGATCACCTGCTCGTCCACGAGCGAGTTGCACTTGATCCGGATGCCCGCGTCGAGCCCGGCGCGCGCGAGTTCGATCTCCTCGCCGATCGCGCGCACGATGCCGCGGCGGATGCCGTGCGGCGACGTGAGGATCGTGCGGTAGGTGTCCTGGCGCGAGTAGCCGGTGAGGACGTTGAACAGGTCGGTGATGTCCGCGCCGATGCTCGGGTCCGCGGTGAGCAGGCCGAGGTCCTCGTACAGCCGCGCGGTCTTCGGGTTGTAGTTGCCGGTGCCGATGTGGCAGTAGCGGCGGATGGTCGAACCCTCCTGCCGCACCACCATCGACACCTTGCAGTGCGTTTTGAGGCCCACCAAGCCGTACACGACGTGCACGCCCGCGCGTTCCAGCGTGCGCGCCCAGGTGATGTTGGCCTGCTCGTCGAACCGCGCCTTGATCTCCACCAGCGCCACGACCTGCTTGCCCGCCTCGGCGGCGTCGATCAGCGCGTCCACGATCGGCGAATCGCCCGACGTCCGGTACAGCGTCTGCTTGATCGCCAGCACCTTCGAGTCGGCCGCGGCCTGTTCGATGAACCGCTGCACGCTCGTGGAGAACGAGTCGTACGGGTGGTGCACCAGGACGTCGCCCTCGCGCAGCGTCGCGAACACGCTCTTGGGCGTCTCGCGTTCGCCGAACGCCGGATGCGTCGCGGGCACGAACGGCCGGTCCTTCAACTCCTTGCGGTCGACCGCGGACAGCTGGAACAGGCAGGTGAGGTCGAGGAGACCGGGCACCTCGACGACGTCCTCGGGATCGACTTCCAGCTCGCGCAGCAGCAGTTCGAGCATGTGCTCGCTCATGTCCTGCGCGACCTCGAGCCGCACCGGCGGGCCGAACCGGCGCTGCGCCAGCTCGCGTTCCAAGGCCTGCAACAGGTCCTCGTCGCGGTCTTCCTCGACCTCGAAGTCGGCGTTGCGGGTGACGCGGAAGACGTGGTGCTCGGTGACCTCCATGCCGGTGAACAGATCGCTCAGGTGCGCGGAGATCAGTTCCTCGAGCGGCAGGAAGGTCGCGGTCCGGTTGCCGCGTTCGGTTTCCACGCGCATCAGCCGCGGCACGTTGCTCGGCACCTTCACGCGCGCGAACCGTTCGAGGCCGCCCTGCGGATCCCGCACCGTCACCGCGAGGTTCAGCGACAGCCCCGAGATGTACGGGAACGGGTGCGCCGGGTCGACCGCGAGCGGCGTGAGCACCGGGAAGATCTGCTCGGAGAAGTAGCTCGACAGCCGGAGCTGGTCGGCGCCGGACAGGTCGGACCAGCCGACGATCCGGATGTCCTGCTCGGCCAGCTGCGGGCGCAGGTGCTCCTTGAACGCGGCGGTGTGCCGCTCGACCAGGTCCTGGTTGCGCTTGGCGATGTAGTCCAGCTGTTCGCGCGGCGTGAGCCCGTCCGCGCTGCGCACCGAGAGGCCGGTGCCGTCGCGCCGTTTCAGCCCGGCGACCCGGACCATGTAGAACTCGTCCAAATTGGACGCGAAAATGGCGAGGAACTTGGCCCGTTCGAGCAGCGGCTGCGATTCGTCCTCGGCCAGCGCGAGCACGCGGGCGTTGAAGTCGAGCCAGGACAGCTCGCGGTTGAAATAACGGTCGTCGGGAAGCGACTCGACGGCGGTGGGCGCGGACGTGACGGCGGGCGGGGCCGAGGGGACGGAGCGGAATTCCTCGCCGCTCTCGGTCGTGGTCCGGCGCGATCGCGCGGCGGCGGGCGGCGCGGCGGGTTTCTTCGCCGAGGTGCGCAGCGCGCTCGACGAGGCGGTTTTGCGCTTGGCCGGTTTGTCTTTGTCCTCAGCCGGAGCCGCCTTGGGTTTTGCCCGGCGGGCCGCCGCGGCGTCGCCGTTCCCGCGCGAGGTCGCCTTCCCGCCCGCGGTGCGCGGGGCCGGGGACGAGGGGGACGCGCTGCTGCCGCTCTTCACGCGCCGCCGGGCCGGAGTGCTGCCGTCTTCTGTGCTCACGCTGCCCATTGTTCACTACGAAGCCGCGGTTTGCGCAGGCCGCGATGAAGGTCGAGTGAACACGTCAGCGCAATTGCGTCCGTTCGGCCGGGAGCAATGCCGCGGTGCGCTTCCCGAGACCGAGTCGCGCGGCGTGGCGCAGATCATCTTCGGTGTCGACGTCGCTGCGCAGCGACGGCAATGCCTGGGTGAGCGGAATCGCACCGGACGCCCGATGCAGTTCCGCGGAACCGGCACCGAAGTGCGGGTCGAGCGGTTTCCCCGGCGCGGACAGCAACAGCGTGGTCCCGGTGCCCTGCCGGTCGAAGACCACCGCGCGCCGGCCGGCGGCTTCGGTGAGCGCCTGTTCCAGATCCACCGCGCGCAACGCGGGGAGATCCGCTTGGAGCGCGCCGACGACTCCGTCCGGCGCGTCCGCGCGCAGCAGCTCCGCGCCGTGGCGCAACGCTTCGTTGAGCCCGCCGCCCGCCGGTTCGGCGACCAGTTCGACGCCGAGACCGGCCAATTCGGACAGCGCGGCCGGATCGGAGGTGACGACGAGCACGCGGCGGACGCGGGCGACCGACGTGACCGCGGCCAGCGTGTCGCAGGCCAGCGCCAGCACCAGTTCGGCGTGCCGGTGCGCGGCGACCGCGCCGCGCAGCCGCGACTTGCCCGCGCCCGGCGGTTTCAGCGGCATGACCAGGTCTGCGTCCACCTGTCCATCTTTACCCGAAACCGCTCGCGCGCGTGCGTGAGCGCACCCTCCCTGGACTGCGCGAACCGGCGCGCGGCAGGATCACCCGGAGCAGAGGCGACCCGAGGAGGAGAACTGTGGCACGGCGTGAGAAGGGCGGATTCTGGGTGGGGCTGGCCGCCGCCGCGTTCTACCCGATGACCGCGATCGGCAAGCGGGTGTACCTCGGCGCGGAGAAAATCCCCCGGCAAGGGCCCGCGGTGCTGGTGATGAACCACATCTCGCACCTCGACCCGCCGGTCGACGCGGTGTTCGTGCACCGGCAGAAGCGGGTGCCGCGGTTCTTCCTCAAGGCGAGCCTGAAGAACGTGCCGGTCTTCGGCCGGATCGTGACCGGGTCCGGGCAGATCCCGGTGGCGCGCGGGTCGAGCGCGGCGGGCGACAGCCTCAAGGCCGCGCACCAGGCGCTCGAAGAGGGCAAGGTCATCGTGATCTACCCCGAGGGCACCATCACGAAGGACCCGCTGGGCTGGCCGAAGGAGGCCTACAGCGGCGCGGCTCGGCTGGCGCTGCAGAACGACGTGCCGGTGATCCCGATCGCGCGCTGGGGCACGAACCAGATCTTCAACGGCTACACCAAGAAGTTCACGCCGTTCCCGCGCAAGACGGTGACGCACCTGGTCGGCGACCCGATCGACCTGTCGCGGTTCCGCGGCGCGAACCCGCGCAGCGCCTCGACGCTGCGTGAGGTCACCGCGGTGCTGATGGACGAGGTGACCCGGCTGCTGGCCGAGATCCGGCAGGAGGAACCGCCCGCGAAGAAGCCGGACACGGACGCGGCGGCGGACACCAAGGCGGAGATCACCGCCGAGCCCAAGGCGGAGGCCGAGAATCCGGAGGACGGTGCCTGATGGCGGGTTTCGCCGCCGACGTGCAGCGGGTCACCGTGCTCGGCGCGGGTTCGTGGGGCACCGCGTTCGCGAAGGTGCTCGGCGACGCGGGCCGGGACGTGACGATGTGGGCGCGCCGGGAAAGCGTCGCCGAGGAAATCCGGGAGCGGCACACCAACGAGTCGTATCTGCCGGGAACGACGTTGCCGGACCGGATCACCGCGACGTCCGACGCGGCCGAAGCGCTGGACGGCGCGCAAGCGGTCGTGCTCGGGGTGCCGAGCCAAAGCCTGCGCGCGAATCTCACCGGCTGGCGGCCGCTGCTGCCGCCCGAGGCGATCCTGGTCAGCCTCGCCAAGGGCGTGGAACTGGGCACGCTCAAGCGGATGAGCGAGGTGATCGCCGAACTCGCCGAAGTCGATCCGGGCGAGATCGTGGTGGTGTCCGGGCCGAACCTGGCCCGCGAGATCGCCGCCGGGCAGCCCGCCGCCGCGGTGCTCGCGTGCGCCGACCACGAGCGCGCGAAAGCGGTGCAGCAGGCGACGTCGAACCAGTATTTCCGGCCCTACACCAACACCGACGTGGTCGGCTGCGAGCTGGGCGGCGCGTGCAAGAACGTGATCGCGCTCAGCTGCGGGATGGCCGCCGGGATGGGCTTGGGCGCGAACACGATGGCGACGCTCATCACGCGCGGCCTCGCCGAAATGGCCCGGCTCGGCGCGAAACTCGGCGCGGACCCGCTGACCTTCGCCGGACTCGCCGGGCTCGGCGACCTGGTCGCGACGTGCTCGTCGCCGTTGTCGCGCAACCGCACCTTCGGCGAACGCCTCGGCCGCGGCGAGACGCTGGCCGAGGCGCAGGCGGCGACTGGCGGGCAGGTCGCGGAGGGTGTCGCGTCGTGCTCGTCGATCCGCGAACTGGCGCAGCGGCACGGGGCCGACATGCCGATCACGGACGCGATGTACCGGGTGTGCCACGAGGGCGTCGACCCGCGGCAGGCGGGCGCGGAACTGCTCGGACGGTCGCGGAAGCCGGAGTGGCGCTGAGACTTGTGAGTGGCGGTGCCGGTGAGAACCGGCGTTGCCGCGCACGAGTTGCGAAGGCGGGAAGCTTGGCCTGGCGAGCGGGCTGGGTGTCGTGAGCGGCGCTGCCGGTTAGAACCGGCGTTGCCGCGCACGAGCGGGCACACCAGGGTGTGAACCTGCGCTCACCTGGGCGGTCCAGGGGGTGAGACGGGTTGACCGGGCGGTCCGGGGCTGGTTCTCTGTGCGGCATGCTGACGTGCGAGATGACGATGCGGCCGGGGTCTGACGACCTCCGCCCCGTCATGGGCATGTCGTGTCGCTGTTGTCGGTGAAACCGTCCCGGCCCAGTTCGACACCCATCTTCTTCCCGTGAGGACTTCTTTTCATGTTCGCCGTTCCGGACAACACCCTGCTGCGTCCCGAGAACCCCGCCCTGCGCCACCCGGTCCGCGTCGCCGTCGACGTGGCCGCTGACCGGGAGCGCTGGGGCAGCCTGCTGCGCTACGACCCCGACCAGCGGTTCTCCGCCCTCGTCGAACGCACCGAGGACCAGGAGATCTGGCTGCTCAGCTGGCTTCCCGGCCAGCACACCGACCTGCACGACCACGCCTTCTCGACCGGTGCGTTCACCGTCGTGTCCGGGCGGCTGACCGAAACCGTCGCGCGGCGCGCCCCGGGCGGGCGTGCGGTAACCGAGGTGCACGGGCTGTCCGCCGGGCAGTCGCGCGTATTCGGGCCCGGCTACGTGCACGAGGTGCGCAACGACGGCCCGGACCCGGCGATCAGCGTGCACGTCTACCGCCAGGGCGGCCGGCAGATGCGGTCGTACCAGGCGAATCCGGTCGACGGGCCCGAGCTGCGGTCGTGAGTGTTCATCACGGTTAGAACCGGGATCAACACTCACGAGTCGAGGTCGCCGCGCAGCCTGAACTGCCGTTCGATCTCCTCCCGGGAGACACCCGCCGCGAGCAGAACCTGCAGCAGGATCCGCGATTTCCGCGGGCACAGCCAGCCGGCCATGGTCGCGCCCATCCGGATCAGGCTCGATTCGGAGCCGTGAAACCCGTAGGTGCCGCGGAAAGTCGGGCCCGCGCCGGTCCGGGAAGCGACGACCACCGGTACTTCCGCCGCTGCGATCACGTCCGCGGTTCCGGTCGACACGTGTCCGACGCCGTTCGCGGCCACCACTACGCCGCGCGCGCCGCCCTTGAGGACCAGCGAAAGCAGTTCGCCCGAATCTTCGAGACCTGATTCCAGCAGCGGAACGAGATCGACGGTTTCGGCTCCCGGCAGCACCGGCAGGCGCGGCGGCGACGGGTGGAAGTAGTGCACCGAGCCCTCAGCGACCATGCCGAGCGGGCCCGCGGGCCGCGACGAAAACGTTTCGACGTGGCTGGAATGCGTCTTCCGCACCCAGCGCGCCGCGTGCACGTCGTCGTTGAACGCCACCAGCGCGCCCCGGCCGCAGCTGCGCGGATCGGCGGCGACGGCGAGCGCGGCGAGGATGTTCGCCTGCCCGTCCGGGCTGGGCAGGCTCGGGTTCCGCATCGCGCCGGTGATCACCACCGGTGCGTCGGACGGCCACGTGAGGTCGAACAGGTACGCCGTTTCCTCGAGCGTGTCCGTGCCCTGCACCACCACGAAACCGTCCGCGCCCGCCTCGATCTGCTCGACGCCCCACTGCCGGGTCCGCGCGAGCGTCGCGTAGTCCATCGACGAACTCGACAGCCCGGCGAGCGTGGCCGCGGTGATCTCCATCGGCAGCCGGGAACCCAGGTCTCCCAGCAGGTCCTCGGCGCTGAGCCGCGGCACGACGCCGTCTTCGATCGAACGTCCGGGAGCCATCGAGATGGTGCCGCCCAGCGCGGCGACGGCGATGCGAGTCATGCCCCGCACTCTATGCGGGGCGCCGCGCCTGCAGGGTGTAGCTCGCGGCGATCCGGCGCGGGTTGTCCCGCAGCCGCCATTCGCCGCCCCCGGCCTCTTCCATCTCGTGCGGCAACGCGTTCCACGCCGCGGTGTCGTGTTCGGTTAGCCCGGTCAGGATCAGGCCCTGGTCGAGCAGCGCGGTGACGATCTCGCCGAGCGAATGGTTCCAGCTGTGCGTGGTCGTCGTGCGCAGTGGTTCGTCCGTGTCGACGTAGGTGGTGTCGTCGCTGAACACGAGCGGTTCGTCGTGCTCGAAGTAGTCGTACTTCGGCCACGCGCGTTCGGATTCGTCGTCGAGCGTCCACAGCATCGGATGGCCTTCGCGCATGAAGAGCCGTCCGCCGGGCCGCAGCAGCCGCGCGACCACCTCGGCCCACGGCGCGATCTTCGGCAGCCAGCAGATCGCGCCGATCCCGGTGTACACCAGGTCGAACGCGTTTTCGCCGAAGACTTCCACCGCGTCGTAGACGTTCGCCTCGTGGTAGTCGATGTCCGCGCCGGTGGCGTCGGCGAGCTCGCGCGCCTCGGCGAGCGACGCCGGGGAAAGGTCCAGACCAGAGATCTTGGCCCCGAGCCGGTGCAGCGACAGCGTGTCCGTGCCGATGTGGCACTGCAGGTGCACGGTGCGCAGCTCGGAAACGTCGCCGAGCCGCGGCTGGTCGAAGCGCACGATCTGGCTCAGGTGCGCGGGATCGGCCTTGAACTTGTCGAACTCGTAGTACGCCGAGCGCGCGTGGATCGGCGCGCGGTCGTCCCAGTTGGCGCGGTTGATCTCGAACGAATCGGTCACGCCTTCTCCGCCGCGCTGCGCAGGACGCAAAACTCGTTGCCTTCGGGATCCTGGAGGACAGCCCATCCGGTGCCGTCGTCGCGGCGGTGGTCGGAATGCAGTGTCGCGCCCAGCTTGAGCAGCCGGTCCACCTCTTCGTCGCGGGTCCCGTCGTCCGGCGCCAGGCAGAGGTGCATCCGGTTCTTGACGGTCTTGGTTTCCGGGACGGCGATGAACAGGAGGGTGACGCCGGAATCGAGCGTGATGCCGATCTCCGGATCGCCTTGCCGGTCGTCCTCGCCGACCGGGCGGCCGGTCACCTTGGTCCAGAACTGGGCAAGAGCCCACGGGTCGGCGCAGTCGACGGTGATGTTGTCCACGTACGAGGTCATCGGGCTCCTTGTGCCAGGGTTGCTGCCGGTCCGGAGTCTGCCCGGAATGCCCGATGCGCGCGACAGGTTTCCTGTCGAGTCGCTGTCAGCCGGGGGTTCGGCTCGCGCGCCCGAGCGGACGTCGCGGAGGATGGCGGGGTGGAGAACCCGAACCCGGTGCGGCTGCTCGTCGTGGACGACGAGCCGCACATCGCCGACCTGGTCGCGACCGTCGCCCGTTACGAGGGCTGGCAGGCCGTGACGGCCGGCTGCGGCGCCGACGCGCTCGCGCGCGCTGCGGAGTTCGCTCCCGACATCGTCGTGCTCGACCTCATGCTGCCCGATTTCGACGGCTTCACCGTGCTCGACAAACTGCGCGAGAAACACGACGCGGTGCCGGTGGTGTTCCTGACCGCCAAGGACGCGACCGCCGACCGCATCGCCGGCCTCACCCGCGGGGGTGACGATTACCTCGTCAAGCCGTTCTCCGTCGAGGAGCTGATGGCGCGGCTGCGCGCGGTGCTGCGGCGGACGTCCGAGAAACCGGATACCCGCACGGTGGTGCTGCAGGTGGGCGACCTCACCCTGGACGAGGAGACGCACGAAGTCCGCCGCGGCGGCCAGCTCGCCGAGCTGACACCCACCGAATACGAGCTGCTGCGTTACCTGATGCGGCGTTCGCCCGCGGTGCTTACCAAGGCGAAGATCCTCGACCACGTCTGGGAGTACGACTTCGGCGGACGGTCCAATGTGGTCGAACTCGCGATCTCGCGGCTGCGGCGCAAGCTCGACACCGAGGCCGAACCGCTGATCCACACCGTGCGCGGCGTCGGGTATTCCGTGCGGCAGGCGGGCCGGTGAACCGGGTCGGGCGCTGGGCTCGCCGGTGGTACCGGGCTTGGCGCGCTTCCCGGCTGGGCACGCGGCTGGCGTTCGGGCTCGGCGCGTTGTCGCTGGTGGTGTTCGCGATCGTCGGCGCGCTGACCGTCGAGCTGATGCACGACTACCTCAACCGGCGGCTCGACGAGCAGCTCAAGACCAGCCAGGTCGCGCAGGTGCCGCATCTGCGCGAATCGAAGGACAATCCGGAAGTCGTCTACTCCTGGTATTCCGCGGTTTTCGACGTGCGGGAGGGGCACGCCGTCCCGCAGCCGGGAAGCACGTTGCCGAACGACGTGCGGCCGTTGGCGCAGGTCGCCGAAGATGCGACCAGCGGCGACCTGTTTCGCACGATCGCCTTGCCCGGCCAGGGTTCTTACCGCGTCCGGGCCTGTCCGGTGGAGACCTCGCGGAACGGGGCCGGCACCGTGCTGTTGAGCGCCGCGCCGCAGGCTGATCTCGACAACACCGTGCAGCAGCTGATGTTGATCGAAGTCATCGCGTTCCTCATCGCGTTGGCGATTCTCGTTGTCGCGGGCCGCGTGGTGCTGCGGCGCGGATTGCGTCCGTTGTCGGACATGGCCGGCACGGCGCACGACATCGCCTCGCACGACCTCACTGCTACGGCGGATTTGCCGGTGCGCGCGTCCGGCACGGGTGGCGGAGCGGAGGTCGAGGAGCTGCGGACGGCGTTCAACTTGATGTTGAGCCACATCGAATCCTCGCTGGCCGCGCGGACTGAGGCGAACGATCGGTTGCGCCGGTTCGTCGCCGACGCTTCGCATGAGCTGCGGACCCCGTTGACGTCGATTCGCGGCTATGCCGATCTTTTCCGTTACGCCGCCGCGAACGAACCCGAGGAACGCGAGGCGCACCTGGAGAAAATCCGGGCCGAGACCGCGCGGATGAGCGTGCTGGTGGACGATCTGCTGCTGCTCGCGCGGCTGGACGCGCGCGATGTCGAACCGCCGGTGCGCCCGCAGCGGATGGATCTCACCGAGATCGCCGCGGCCGCCGCGGACGCGTTCCGGGCCGGTCGGCCGGGTCATCCGCTGACGGTCTCGATTCCGGAGGAACCGGTGCTGCTGCACGCGGATCCGGCGCGGCTGCGGCAAGTCCTGGACAATCTGCTCGCCAACGCCGCCGTGCACACCGCGGAGGGAACGCCGGTCGAGCTGGCGGTGACGGTGGCCGACGGGATGGCCGTCGCCGCCGTCACCGATGCCGGACCGGGGATTTCCGCGGCGGATCAGCAGCGGATTTTCGACCGGTTCTATCGCGTCGACAACTCCCGCACCCGGGCCGCTGGCGGCACCGGGCTGGGGTTGTCAGTGGTGCATTCGCTGGTGGTGGAGCACGGCGGGACGGTCTCGCTGGAGAGCCGTCCCGGGCGGACGGTGTTCACCGTGCGGTTGCCGCTGCCCTCGTGACGCGTGCGGTGACGTGTTCGGGCACGGTCCAGCCGGGTGGCAGGTCGGCGGAGGGTTCGGGCTCGCCGAAGACCGTGCGCACCGGCAGTACTCCGGCCCAGGCGGCGTTGGCGGTGACGTCTTCGGGTTCGTCGTCGGGTCCTTCGGCGCGGAGTTTCACCGACGCTTCGGCGAGGTCGAGCGCGATGACCGACACCGCGGCGAATTCCTTCTTGTTCACCGCGCGAGCGTGCTCCCACGAACCAGGGGAGAGGTGGTCGGTGAGCACGTGCAGGCCGCGCATCTTCTCGTCCGGGTCGGTCACCAGCCGGGCCTTGCCGAGGATCACCGCGCTGCGGTAGTTCACCGAGTGGTTGTTCACCGAGCGGCAGTAGACGATGCCGTCGAGGAGGGTGACCGTCACGCAGACGTCGGTTTCCCCGGTCGCGGCTCGCAGACTGGCCGCGCCCGTGGAACCATGCAGGTACAGGGTGTCGCCGTCGCGGCCGTATCCGGTGGGCAGCACCAGCGGGACGCCGTCGCGGACCACGCCGAGGTGGCAGATCAGCGCCTCGTCGAGCACGGCGTGCAGGACCGCGCGCTCACTGGCGGCGCGGTGGCGTTTGCGGCCGAGCGTGGTGCGTTCGGTGGGCGAAAGGCTGCTCATGCGTTCAGTGTGCGGCGGCCAAGTGGCTACGTTGAATGTCCACTTCTTCTACACTTGAGAAGTCCACTTCGCCGTAACGGAGGTCCGCCGTGTCCTACGCCGACACCGCCCTGCCGGTCAGCCTCGACCGCGAAGCGGCCACCCCGCTGGCCGTGCAGCTGGCTGACGCGCTGCGCGAAGCCGCGGCCGGCGGACATCTCCGCGGCGGCGACCGGCTGCCGTCCACGCGCGCGCTGGCGGAACGGCTCGGCGTCTCGCGCACGGTCACTTCCGCTGCGTACGAGCAACTTCACGCGGAAGGCTGGATCGCTGGCCGACACGGTTCTGGCACCTACGTGACCACTCCGCCGACCCGCGCCGCCGCGTCCGTCACGGTGCCCGGTTCGCTGCTCGCCGAGGCGGAACAAGCCCCGCTGCTGGACCTCGCGCCGGGTACGCCATGGGCAGGCGGCCTCGACCGCGCGGCCTGGCGGCGAGCATGGCGGGCAGCCGCCGATCCCGAGCCGCTCACGCGCGCGCACCGCGCCGGGTTGCCGGAATACCGCGCGACAGTGTCGGAACACTTGCTGCGCCACCGCGGTCTGGCCGCCGGTTCGGTGCTCGCGACCGGCGGTACCACTGCGGCTGTCGTGGAACTCGCCGCTGCCGTGCTGCGCCGAGGTGCGGTCGTGGCGTTCGAGGAACCGGGTTATCAGCGTGCGGTGCAAGCGTTCCGGCAGGCCGGGCTCACCGTCGTCGGCGTTCCGGTGGACGAGGAAGGCCTGCGCCCGGACGCGATTCCCGCCGGGGCGCGCGCCGTTTATTGCTCGCCCGCGCACCAGTACCCGATGGGCAGCCGGATGAGCGCGGCCCGCCGCGTGCAGCTCGTGGAACGCGCTCGCGCGGAAGGCATGCTGGTCATCGAGGACGACTACGACGGCGAGCTGCGCTTCGACGTCGCCCCGCTGCCGATGCTGGCCGCGCTCGCCCCGGACGTCGTCGTGCACCTCGGCACCACCAGCAAAATCCTTACCCCGACCCTCGGCGCGGGCTGGCTCGTCGCCCCCGCCTCGGTGGCCGATTCCATTCTGGCGTACCGGGATCTCACCGGAACCCGTCCGTCACCCGCGGGGCAGCGGGTGCTGGTCGAACTCGCCCGGACCGGCGATCTGGGTCGGCACCTGCGGAAGCTGCGGCGGGAAATGGCCGAACGCCGGACTGTGCTGGTGACCGCGCTGTCGAACGCCGGGATCCCGTTCGTCGGCGACGACGCTGGCGCGCATCTGGTGGTGCGGACGGAAAGCGCCGAGGCCGAAGCCGAGCTGATCGCCGCGGCGGAACGGCATTCGATCCGACTCGACGGGCTGGCGCGGCATTTCGCCGGAACGCCGACGGTGCACGGCATCGCGCTGGGATACGCGGGCTGCTCGCGGGAAGCGTTGATGGCCGCGGTGCCGACGCTGGTCGATCTTCTCCGCTGACCGCGCTCAGCTCCCGCAGAAGTCCTGAGGGTTCCCCTCACGGACTTCACCGGGGCATGCAGCGGTGCTGCCTAGCCGCCCGCCGCAGCTGCCGAGAAACCCCACGGGGTCACCGGCCCTCTTCGTCCAGCCGCCGCGGTCCCGCCAGCCCCTGCGTCCCGGGCAGCCACGCCGCACACCGCGCCCGCAGCCTCGCCTTGAGTTCCTGGCATCGGGAATCAGAGTCCCCCAGAGGTCCCCTTCACGGACATCGGGCTCGCGCGCCTTCCGACCAGCGCAGGCACCCCCGGCGCGCGCTGTTGGCGAGGCTCACCCGGTACGGTGACCGGCTATGAGCGCTGAAAAGATCCGGGTCGCGGTCGTGTTCGGTGGCCGCAGCAGCGAGCACACCATCTCGTGCCTGTCCGCGGGCAGTGTGATCTCGAACCTGGATCCGGACCGCTTCGAGGTGCTCCCGGTCGGCGTCACGCCGAACGGCGGCTGGGTGCTCGGCACCGGCGACCCGAAGCAGCTCAGCATCCAGGGCCGCGAGCTGCCGTCGGTCGAGTCCGGCCGCGCGCTCGTGCTCGCCGGCGACCCGACCAGCCGCGAGCTGCGCACCGTCGACCCGGGCCAGGCCACCGAGGTGCTCGGCACCGTCGACGTCGTCTTCCCGGTGCTGCACGGCGCCTTCGGCGAGGACGGCACCATCCAGGGCCTGCTGGAACTCGCTGACATTCCGTACGTCGGCCCCGGCGTGCTCGCCAGCGCGGCGGCGATGGACAAGGAATACGCGAAGAAGCTGCTCGCCGCGGAAGGGCTGCCGGTCGGCACGTACTCCGCGCTGCGCCGCGGACAGTCCACTTTGGCCGAAGCGGACCGGGAACGCCTTGGCCTGCCGGTGTTCGTGAAGCCCTCGCGCGCCGGTTCGTCGGTCGGCATCTCCCGGGTCGCCGACTGGGCGGACCTGGACGCCGCGATCGAACTCGCCCGGCGCACCGATCCCAAGGTGCTCGTCGAGGCCGCGGTGCGCGGGCGCGAGGTCGAATGCGGCGTGCTGGAATTCCCGGACGGCCGCGTCGAGGCGTCGCTCCCGGCGGAGATCCGGGTGCTCGCCGAGGGCGAGGACGCCTGGTACGACTTCGAAACCAAGTACCTCGGCGAGGACGCCGAACTGGACATCCCGGCCAAACTGGACGACGCGCTCACCGACCGCCTGCGCGCGATGGCCGTCGAGGCGTTCCGCGCGCTCGACTGCCAGGGCCTCGCCCGCGTCGACTTCTTCGTGACCGAGGAAGGCGACCTGGTGATCAACGAGGTCAACACGATGCCCGGGTTCACCACGAAGTCCGCCTACCCGAAGATGTGGGAGGTCACCGGGGTGGACTACCCGACGCTGCTGTCGACACTGATCGACACCGCGCTCGCCCGGGGCACCGGCCTGCGCTGACCCGCAATGCCAGGAATTTAAGCCGCGTCGCCCCGCTGCCCGGCGCACAGGACGCGCCGGGCGAGGCGAATGTACGTGAGGGGAACCCTGAGGGAATCTGATTCCCTGAGGGTTCCCCTCACGTACATTCACCGGGGTCACGCGGGCGGTTCCTGGCATTGGCGCTGACCCGGGGGTCTTCCTCGGGAACCCCGCCGCGACAGCGGCGCACGCGGCCGGACCAGGCCGGCGACCTTACGATTGCCCTCGAACGAACGGCCTGTCCCCACCGTAAGGAAAACAGCGCGTGCAGATCGCATCCCGGCTCGACCGGCTCCCGGTCACCCGGCGGCACCGGTACTTCGTCGCAGTGGTCGGCATCGCGACCTTCTTCGACCTCTACGACCTGTTCCTCGCCGCGACCATCAGCACCGTCCTCACCAAGGAGTTCGGTGTCACCCCGACGACGCTGAAGTACGTCCTGGCGTCGGCGTTCGTCGGCGCGTTCGTGGGCGCGGTGTTCCTCGGCAGGCTGGCCGACCGGCTCGGCAGGCGTCGCGCGTTCCTGCTCACCCTGGGCCTGTACTCGGTGTTCACGCTGCTCGGCGCGTTCAGCACGGACGTGTGGATGCTGGTGATCTGCCGGTTCATCGCCGGGATCGGCATCGGCGCGGAGCTGCCGGTCGCTGACGCCTATCTCGCCGACCTGCTGCCCGCGCGCGCCCGCGGCCGGGCGACAGCCTGGGCTTACACCATTGGCTTCTGCGGTGTCCCCGCCGCCGGATTCCTCGCTCGTGCGCTCGTCGGGCACGCGCCGCTCGGCATCGACGGCTGGCGCTGGCTGTTCGTGATCGGCGCGCTGGGCGCGGCGGTCGTGTGGGCGCTGCGGTTCACGCTGCCGGAATCACCGCGTTGGCTTGCGGCACAAGGGAGAATCGGCGAAGCGGACGAGGTCGTGCGCAAGCTCGAAGCGAGTGCGCCGCAGCCGTTGCCCGAACCGGAGCCGGAACCGCCCGCGCCCGAACCCGTGCGCGCGTCGGCATTGCTGCGTCCGCCGTGGTTCCGTCGCACGGCGATGCTGTACGTCTTCCAGTTGCTGCAATCGTTCGGCTACTACGGCTTCGGTTCACTGGTGCCGATTGTGCTGGCCGCCAAGGGTTTCGGCCTCGTCACGTCGCTGACGTTCAGCGCGCTCACCTTCCTGGGCTATCCGATCGGGTCGGCGCTGTCCATCCCGATCATCGAACGGCTGGAACGCAAGTGGCTGATCGTCGCGAGCGCGGCGGCGATGGCGGTGTTCGGGCTGGCCTTCGGCTACGCGACGTCCGGCGTGCTCATTGCGGTGTTCGGCTTCTGCTACACCGCTGTCAGCAACGTCTTCTCCAACGCCTTCCACACCTACCAGGGCGAGCTGTTCCCGACGTCGCTGCGCGGCACCGCCGCGGGTTCGGCCTATGCGTTGTCCCGGCTGGCGACGGCGGCGATGCCGTTCGTGCTGCTGCCGGTTCTGCATTCGGCGGGTGCGACGACGATGTTCGCGGTGGTCGCGGGTGCGATGGTGCTGTTGATGGTCGACGTGGCGGTGCTCGGCCCGCGTACTACCGGCGAGTCGCTGGAAACGATCGCGGCTAGAACTTCAGAGGCTTGACCGGCAGCTTGGCCGAGATGGCATCCGAAACGGCCTGCAGCGGTCCCGTCCCGGCGCTCTCCGGGACGGTCAGCGCGACGTAGACCGGCCGGTCGACCGCGTACCAGGTGGCCGAACCGCCCTGCTCGATCTGCAGCCACTGCACCTTGTTGACCACGCGCAGCTGCGCGGTCTGGGTGAGCTCCGGCGGGCGTTCGAGGCCGCAGCGCAGCACGACCGGATCCGGTTCGCCCCACGCGACGGTGGCCTTCGGCGCGGGCTCGGCGAGCGTGCGCGGCGACAGTTCCTTGCCGTTCGACGTGAGCGTGGCCGGGACCCCGGCGATCAGCTTCGCGCAGTCCGGCGACCCGGCCTGCGGCGCGGGAACGGACACGAGCGCGAGCGGCTGGTTCGGATCGGGCTGTCCCGAAGAGCTCTTCGTCAGCGCGACGACCGCGACCGCGACCGCCAGCGCGGCCACGAGCAACGACGCGGTGACGAGGACGACCTTCGGAGGGGCCCCGGTGTCGGTGTCTGCCACCGCCTCAGTGGACCACGGCTCAGAGATGCACGACCGGGCAGGTCAGCGTGCGCGTGATCCCCTGCACGTTCTGCACGCGGGCGACGACGAGCTGGCCGAGCTGGTCCACGGTGTCCGCGGCCGCGCGCACGATCACGTCGTACGGGCCGGTGACGTCCTCGGAGCTGGTCACGCCCGGGACCCCGGCGATCTCCGCAGCCACCGCGGCCGCCTTGCCGACCTCGGTCTGGATGAGGATGTATGCGTGGACCACGGCGTGCCCTTTCGTCGGTGGCGGTCTAGTCGAGGTAGGAACGGTGTAGACGGTGTAGGAAACGTAGCGCCAGCCCTGGGAAAAACCTAGGGGATCCGATTGTCGGTGGCCGATCCGACACAGGCGAGGGAAACAGGAGGTGACCGGTGTCACCGGACGAGCACTCGGTGGCCGCGACAGGCGAGTTCGGCCTGATCCGGCGGGTCACCGAAGGACGCGCGCAGCCGCCGTCGACACTGCTGGGCCCGGGCGACGACGCGGCGGTTCTCGCCGCGCCGGACGGCCGCGTGGTCGTGACGACCGACGTGCTGGTCCACGGCGTGCACTTCCGGCTCGACTGGTCGAGCCCGGAGCAGGTCGGGCGCAAGGCGGTCGCGGTGAATCTGTCCGACGTCGCGGCGATGGGCGCGAAACCGACGTCGGTGGTCGTCGGGATCGCGTGCCCGGCCGACACTCCGGCGCAGGTCGTGACCGAGATCATGGACGGCATGTGGGCCGAGGCGGGCGCGGCCGGGATCGGGGTGTCCGGCGGCGATCTCGTGAGCGCGGACCAGCTCGTGATCAGCGTCACCGCATTGGGCGACCTCGAAGACCGCGAACCGGTGACCCGCTCCGGCGCGCGCCCCGGCGACGTGCTCGCGGTGTGCGGGCGGCTCGGCTGGGCCGCGGCCGGGCTCGCGGTGCTGCGCCGCGGATTCCGGTCGCCGGTCGGCGTGGTGAACGCGCAGCGCTGCCCGGAACCGCCGTACGCGGCCGGCCCGCAGGCCGCGCACGCCGGCGCGACGGCGATGATGGACGTGTCCGACGGGCTCCTCGCCGACCTCGCGCACCTGGCCGCCGCTTCCGAGGTCGGGCTCGACGTGCAGACCGCGTTGCTCGAAGTGCCGACGCGGCTGAAGGAGGTCGGCAGCGCGCTCGGCGCGGACCCGATGCAGTGGGTGCTGACCGGCGGCGAGGACCACGCGCTGGTCGCGACGTTCCCGCCGTTCGACGACCTGCCCGAGGGCTGGCGCAAGATCGGCGTGGTCACCATGCCCGGATCCGGCGTCACCGTGGACGGACGCGAGTACGACCAGCAGGGCGGCTGGGAGCACTGGCAGCAGTGATCCTTCATTAGGCTGGCGCCGTGGACATCCGTGCCGTCGCCTTCGACCACCCCGACGCCGCCAAGCTGATGGCCGAGGTGCAACTGGAGTACGTGCGCCGCTACGGCTCCGAGGACGAGACCCCGATGGACCCCGCGGAGTTCGCGCCGCCGCGGGGCCGGTTCCTGGTCGGGTACCTGGACGACGTGCCGGTGGCGTCCGGCGCGTGGCGCGCGCACGACGGTCCCGAGCCGACGTTCCGGCCCGGCGACGTCGAGCTGAAACGGATGTACGTGGTCGAATCCGCGCGGGGCCGCGGTTTCGCCCGCGCGATGCTCGCCGAACTGGAACGCACCGCGGTCGCCGCCGGACGCCGCCGCGTCGTGCTGGAGACGGGCACCGAACAGCCGGAAGCGATCGCCCTCTACCGTTCGTCGGGCTACGTCGAGATCCCGGCCTTCGGTTATTACGGCGATATGCCCGAAAGCCGGTACTACGGCAAGGATCTAGCCCGCGACTGAACGACCCGGAGGCGGCATTGGCCATCTACGCGCTCGGCGACCTGGTCCCGACCATCCACCCGGACGCCTACGTCCATCCCGACGCCACGGTGATCGGCGACGTCCGGATCGGCGCGCGCGCCTCGGTCTGGCCGCAGACCGTGCTGCGCGGCGACCACGGGTACATCGAGATCGGCGAACGCTCGAACGTGCAGGACGGCTGCGTCGTCCACTGCACCGCGCGGCATCCGACGATCGTGGGCCCGTCCTCGGCGGTCGGGCACGCGGTGCACATCGAGGGCGCGACGATCGGCACCGGCTGCCTGATCGCGTCCGGTTCGGTGGTGCTGAACGGAAGCGTGATCGCGGACGGCGGCATGGTCGGCGCGGGCGCGGTGCTGTCGTACGAATCGAGCGTCGGCACCGGCGAGATCGCACTGGGAGTTCCGGCGAAAACGCGGCCGAACAAGTCGTTTTCCGAAGACCAGATCGCCGCGGTCGTGGATTCCTACGTCCGGCGCGGGGCCCGGTTCCGGGCGGAGTTGCGCAGGCTGGACTAGGTCCGTGAAGACTCCTTGAGGGAATCGGAAGGAACTTGTCGCCAGGCCCGGGCCGCACGCCGGAGTCTGGACCCGCCCCGGTGATCTCGGGCACGTGGCGCTAGGCTCGCGGGCCGTGACTGGACGACCGCTGGACGAAATCGTCGAAGCCGGCTGGGCGAAAGCCCTTGAACCAGTGGCCCCGCAGGTCGCCGCGATGGGGGAGTTCCTCCGCGCCGAGATCGCCGCGGGCCGCACCTATCTTCCCGCGGGCGAGCACGTGCTGCGCGCGTTCAAGCAGCCGTTCGACGACGTCCGCGTGCTGATCGTCGGCCAGGACCCGTACCCGACGCCGGGGCACGCGGTCGGGCTGAGCTTCTCGGTGGCCCCGGACGTGCGGCCGATCCCGAAGAGCCTGATCAACATCTACCAGGAGTACTGCGAGGACCTCGGCCATCCGACGCCGTCCAACGGCGATCTGACCCCGTGGGCGGAGCAGGGCGTGCTGCTGCTGAACCGGTCGCTCACCGTGCAGCCGCACAAGTCGAACTCGCACCAGGGCAAGGGCTGGGAGCAGGTCACCGAGCAGGCGATCAAGGCGCTCGCCGCGCGCGGCGGACCGCTGGTGGCGATCCTGTGGGGCCGCAACGCGCGGAACCTGCGGCCGATGCTCGGCGAGGTGCCGTGCATCGAATCGGCGCACCCGAGCCCGCTTTCGGCGCGCAACGGCTTCTTCGGGTCGCGGCCGTTCAGCCGGGCGAACCAGCTGCTGGTCCAGCAGGGCGCGGAACCGCTCGACTGGAAACTTCCCTGACGCGGCGTGTCCAGTTCCGGCGATCGGCGCCGACCACCAGGGTAAGCAGCGACTGAAACCCTGGAGGAACGCCATGACCGCCACCGTCACGTCCGCCGACGGCACCCCGATCGCCTTCGACACCTACGGCGCGGGTTCGCCGGTGCTGCTGGTCGGCGGCGCGGTGAACGACCGCACGACCGTCGCCGCGCTCGCCGCGGTGCTCGCCGACGCCGGTTTCACCGCCATCGCGTACGACCGGAGAGGCCGCGGCGACAGCGGCGACGCGCCGGTCTACGCCGTCGAGCGCGAGATTGACGACCTAGAGGTGCTGATCGAGGCTGTCGGCGGCTCGGCCGCGGTGTTCGGCCACTCGTCCGGCGCGATCCTGGCCCTGGAAGCGGCGGCGCGCGGACTGCCGATCACGAAGGTGGCGGCGTACGAACCGCCGTTCATCGGCGACGACCGCCCACGGCCAGCCGAAGACCTGGTGGACCGGGTCAGCGCCTGCCTCGCCGACGGCGACCGGGACGGCGCGGTCGAGTTGTTCCTGGTCGAGGGCACCGGGACCCCGGCATCGGTGGTGGACTCGATGAAGTCGGCGCCGGTGTGGGGCTGGTTCGTCGGACTGGCGCACACGCTGCCGTACGACCTGACCGTGTGCGGACGCGGCAACTACCTGCCGACGGACCGGCTGGCGGCGATCACCGTCCCGGTGCTGTCGCTGTCCGGCGGCGCGGGGGAGGCCTGGATGACGTCGTCCGCCAAAGCCGTGGCGGCCGCGGTCGCGCACGGGCGGTACGAGGAGATCCCGGGGCAGGACCACGGGGTGCTGAACGCTCCGGAGTCCCTGCGAGAGGTGCTGACCGGCTTCCTGCGCTGACGGATGCACTCGCCCCTGGAGCTTCAAGTACGTGAGGGGAACCCTGAGGTACTCAGAGTCCCTCAGGGTTCCCCTCACGACCCGCAATCTGGGGGACCGCCCCTTCCGCAACCTTCAAACTCAAGGTGACCCAACGCGGGGGTCCAGGGGGCTTGCCCCCTGGCGGGGGCCCGGGGGTTCGACCCCCGGAAGACACGTAGCGACAAAAAATGGCGAGTGCTCTCCACGAGCACTCGCCACCCTTCGAGTTTGTCGCTACCCGCGTACGACCTTGCCAGCCTTGATGCACGAGGTGCAGGCGTTCAGGCGCTTGCGCTGGGACACGCCGACCTTCGCGTGCACAACCTGGATGTTCGGGTTCCACCGGCGGTTGGTACGCCGGTGGGAGTGCGAGACCGACTTGCCGAAGCCGGGTCCCTTGCCACAGACGTCGCACACGGCAGCCACGTCGAACTCCTCTGGATATGGGACAAAGAATGCGCGCCCGAACGTGCCGGGCAACTCGACCATAGTAACGAGTGGTCTCGGGGGCCTTGCCGCGGGGTCGTTACCCTCGCGGGGACCGGCTAGGAGGTTACGGGGTGCGGGTGCTGGACGCAGCGGCGGTGTCGGGCTGGGCGGCGGCCTCTGTGCGCAGCTTGGACAGGCTGCGCACGGCCATCGACGGCATCAACGTCTACCCGGTCGCGGACTCCGACACCGGTTCCAACCTGCTGTACACGATGACCGGTGCGCACGAGGCGCTCGCCGCGGCGGAACCGGCCGACGCGGCCGAGGCGCTGGCGGTGCTGGCGCGCGGGGCGGTGGCGCACGCGCGGGGCAATTCGGGAGTGATCCTTTCCCAGGTCGTGCGGGGGATGGCGGACTGGGCGGCCACCGGCGGCGACCTCGACGGATCGGGTCTTGCGGCTGCGCTGGGGCACGCGGACCAGGCCGCCACGGGCGCGGTCAGCAGGCCGGTCGCCGGGACGATGCTGACCGTCCTGCACGCCGTGGCCGCCGCCGTCCGTGACACGACGCGGACGTTGCCCGAGGTCGCGCGCGAGGTCGTCACCGTGGCTGCGGCGGCGCTGGAGGAGACGCCCAAGCAACTGCCCGCGCTGGCCAAGGCGGGAGTCGTCGACGCGGGGGGCCGGGGTCTGGTCGCGGTGCTCGACGCGTTGGCCGGGGTGATCACCGGCGAACCCGAGGATCCCGGGCACGACCTGAAGGCAGTCGCTTCGCTGCCGGAGCAGGCGCCGTACGCGTGGGAGGTCATGTACTTGCTGGACGAGGTCGACGAGGACCGGCTGCCAGCGTTGCGCAAGGAACTGAGCGGGTTCGGCGACAGCGTGACCGTGGCGGGCGACGGTTCGGGCAGCCACGCGGTGCACGTCCATTGCGCGGACATCGGCGCGGCCATCGAAGCCGGGCTGCAGCTGGGCAGGCCGCGGAAGATCCGGGTCGAACCGCTGATCACGCCGACGCCGATCGAACCCGGTGGCGGTATCGACCGGTCTGTGGTCGCGGTGGTGCGCGGCGGCGGGCTCGCCGAGCTGCTGCGCGCCGAGGGCGTCGCCGTGCTGGCGGTGCCCGAGGGCGAGACGCCGAGCGTCGAGGACATGATCGGGCTGTTCAACGAGGCGGCCGGACAGCACCTGAGCGTCCTGCCGGGCGGGCCGGATCTCACCGCGGCCGCCGACACCGCCGCCGGGCATCCGATGGCGGGCGAGCGCGACGTCGTGGTGATCCCGTGCGCGTCGCCGGTGCAGGTGCTGGCCGCGCTCGCGGTGCACGACAGCGGACGCCGGGTCAACGACGACGTCGTCGCGATGGCCGAGGCGGCCGCCGCGACCAGGCGTGGCGAGCTGCGGATCGCGCACGAGGAGTCGCTAACCTGGGTGGGCCGGGCCCAGTCCGGCGACGTGATCGGCCTGGTCGACGACGAGGTGGTGCTGATCGAGCCCGCCCCGGCGTCGGCGACGAATCTCGTCGCGGCGGCGGTCAGCGTGCTGAACCGGATGCTGGCGCTCGGCGGCGAGCTGGTCACCGTCCTGAGCGGGGCGGACGCTCCGCCGAGGGTGGCCGCCGAGCTCGCCGAACAACTGCGGCTGGAGCACCCCGAGGTGGAGTTGACGAGTTACGCCGGCGGGCAAAACGACGCTGTGCTGCTGATGGGGGTCGAATAATCATGGCCGGGCTTCGCGACAAGCTCCCGCTGCTGCTGGGCGCGAAAACGGCGAAGGCGCTCTCGAGTGCGCTCGACATCGAGACGGTTTCCGATCTGCTGCGCCACTATCCGCGCCGCTACGCCGAACGCGGCGAGCTGACCGACATCGCTGGGCTGGAGCTCGGCGAGCACGCGACCGTGCTGGCGCGGATCGAGAAGATCAGCAAGCGCCGGATGAAATCCCGCAACGGCACCATCCTCGACATGGTGATCACCGACGGCAAGCGACGGCTCGCGTGCGCGTTCTTCAATCAGGCGTGGCGCGAGAAGGAGCTGGCCCCCGGCAAGACCGGGCTGTTCGCGGGCAAGGTCACCGCGTTCCGGGACACGCTGCAGCTGGCCAACCCGGAGTACGAACTGCTCGACGCCGAACGCGAGGCCGAGGCGGTCGACAATTTCCTCGCCGAGATCATCCCGGTTTACCCGGCGGCGCAAGGCATGCCGACCTGGTCGATCGCCAAATGCGTGCGGCAGGTGCTGGACGTGCTGGAGGTCGGCGAGGACCCGATGCCCGAGGAACTGCGCAAACGGCACGGGCTGCCCGGCCTCGAGCGCGCGCTGCGCGGCATCCACCGCCCGGAGGACTGGGCGCACCTGGAGTCGTCGCGGCACCGGCTCAAGTGGGACGAAGCGATGGCCGTGCAGCTGATTTTCGCGCAGCGCAGGCATTCCGCGGTGTCGCGTCCGGCGAAAGCGAGCCCGCACGTCGACGGCGGCCTGCTCGACGCGTTCGACAAACGGCTGCCGTTCGACCTCACCGCGGGCCAGCGCGCGATCGGCGACGAGATCGCGGCCGACCTGTCGACCGAGCATCCGATGAACCGGCTGCTGCAGGGCGAGGTCGGTTCCGGCAAGACGGTGGTCGCGCTGCGGGCGATGCTGCAGGTCGTCGATTCCGGACGGCAGGCGGCGATGCTCGCGCCCACCGAGGTACTGGCCGCGCAGCACGCGCGCTCGCTGCGCGAAATGCTCGGCGACATCGGGATGGCGGGCGAGCTCGGCGCGGCCGAGAATTCCACCCGGATCACGCTGCTCACCGGGTCGATGGGCGCGAAGGAACGCAAGAAAGCGTTGCTGGAGACGGTAAGCGGCGAGGCGGGCATCGTCGTCGGCACGCACGCGCTGATCCAGGACACCGTGCAGTTCGCCGATCTCGGGCTCGTGGTCGTGGACGAACAGCACCGGTTCGGCGTCGAGCAACGGGACGCGCTGCGCTCGCGCGGGGCCGATTCGACGAGTCCGCACGTGCTGGTCATGACGGCGACGCCGATCCCGCGCACGGTCGCCATGACGGTCTACGGCGACCTGGAAATCTCGGCCCTGCGCGAAATGCCGGTCGGCCGCTCGCCGATCAAGACGACGGTCGTGCCGGTCGCGGAGAAGCCCGCGTGGTTCGACCGGGTGTGGCAGCGGGTCAGCGAGGAAGTCGGCAAGGGACACCAGGCGTACGTCGTGTGCCCGCGGATCGGCGACGAACCGCCGTCGGACAAGAGCGACAAGCGTCCGCCGCTCGCGGTGCTGGACGTCGCGCCGGATCTCGCCAACGGCGCGTTGAAGGGCTTGAAGATCGCCGCCCTGCACGGCCGGATGCCGACGGACGAGAAGGACGCCGTCATGCAGGCGTTCGGCGCGGGGAAGGTCGAGGTGCTGGTCGCGACGACCGTGGTCGAGGTCGGCGTGAACGTCCCCAACGCGACGGCGATGGTCATCCTCGACGCCGACCGCTTCGGCGTGAGCCAGCTGCACCAGCTGCGCGGCCGGGTCGGGCGGGGGAGCGTGCCCGGATTGTGTTTGCTGGTCACGGAAACCCTGGACGGCACTTCCACGCGCGAGCGGCTGGCGGCGGTCGAGTCCACCACGGACGGGTTCGAACTGTCCCGATTGGACCTGGAACTGCGCCGGGAGGGCGACATCCTCGGTGCGGCGCAGTCGGGCAAGCGGTCCGGGCTGAAACTGCTGTCGTTGCTGCGGGACGAGGACGTGATCACCGAGGCGCGGGCGCAGGCTCAGGAGATCGTGACGGGCGATCCGGAGCTGGCTTCGCTGCCGGGGCTGGCGCAGATGGTGGCGGACGTCGTCGACCTGGAGCGGGCGGAGTACCTGGAGAAGAGCTGAGCGGGGCGTGACCCGGGGGTTTCCCGGGCCACGCCTTCTTGCTCGAGGTTTCTCGTGGGGTCAGGCGTCGTAGAGGTCGTCGTCGGAGTCGTAGCCGTGGTTCCGGCGGCTGCTGCTGCCTCCGTAGCTGCTGCCGCCGCCGTACCCGCCGCTGCCGCCGTAGCCACCGCTGTATCCGCCGTGGCTGCTGGATCCGCCGCCGTAACTGCTGGAACCGCCGCCGTAACTCCCGCTGTACCCGCCGCTGTAACTCCCGCCGCCTGACCCGCGGTGGCCGGAGGACCGGCTCGGCTGCGGACTCACCAGATCCCAGTCGTGGTCCGGATTGCCGACATAGCCCCGGTGGTTCTTGTCCCAGTAGACCCGGTTGGAGTCCCGCGGGTCCGGGGCGCCGAACCGGGGTTCCTGGGATCCGCTCGCGGCGGAGTTGCTCTTCGGTTCGAGGTGCTTGAAGATCCGCACGTCGGAGTTGTGCGCGAAGTTCTGTTCGGGCGTGTTCCGATGGCCGGTCTGGTTGAAATGGGTTCCGGCCGAAGGGTTGTGGCCCATCACGACATTGCTGTGGCCGCGGACGATGCCGGTGGGATTGCCGAGGTAGTCGTGCGTCTGGTAGCGCCGGTTCGGGTCCATGTACCACTTGGTGTCGTCGCCGCGCCTGCGGAACTTCGGCGGCGGCGAAACGGCGTTCCGCTCGAACAGCGGCCGCATCTTGGAATGCTTGTGCGACAGGTTCTTGTAGCCGTAGTGCTCGCGCCTGCGCGCGCCGGCCGCGACGGTGGGCGGTCCCTCCTGGTAGACCCGGCCGCCGGGGGAGCGCACGCGGCGCTCCCCGTTCGGGCCGGGGCTGGGCGAGCGGGTGCGGCCCCGGCCGCGCTGGGAACCGCCGCCGGAGCCGCCGGACCCGCGCGGGGTGTTGCAGGATCCCCCGACGAGACCGAGCGGGTCGACCGAGACGTGCGGGTTGCTGACGTAGGCGTGCGGGTCGAGTCCGCCGCCGAGCCCGAGCGGGTCGGGGCTGAGGTACCGCGCGAGCACCGGGTCGTAGTACCGGTGGAAGTTGTAGTGCAGCCCGGTTTCCTCGTCGAAATACTGGCCCTGGAACCGGAGCGGGATGCCGGTGCCGCCGGACTCGGCGACGACGACGCCGAACAGGCTGCTGCGGGACTGCCACGCGATCTCGCCGCGGTCGTCGAGCAGTTCGGTCGGCGTGCCCGACGGTTCGGCCACGATGGCGAAGAACTGCTCGTCGACGCGTTTCTGGTCCGCGGAACCGGTGCGCCGGCGCTGCAGCAGCGGCACGAAGCTGCCCGGTTCGTAGTCCCACACCGTGGTTTCGGCGGCGCCGGGGCCGGAACTGGTCGCCTCGGCCAGCGTTTCGCCGTCCCACGCGAAATCGACGCGTTCGAGCAGCGTCGTCCCGTCGGCGGCGAAGTGTTCCTTGCGGATGCGGCGGCCCAGCGGATCGTAGGTGTAGCGCCAGGTCGTGGCGTCCGGGACCTCGACCGCGACGAGCCGGTTCAGCGGGCCCCAGGTGTAGGTCCAGGTCCGGCCGTCCTCGTGGCGGCGGGTGCGCATCCGGCCGGACTGGTCGTAGGTGTAGCGGACGCCGCCCGCCTCGGTGATCACCGAAGCCGGTCCCGCCCGCCTGCCGCGGCGGTCCTCGTCCTCGGGCGCGGGCCAGTCGGCGTCGACGAGCCGTCCGGTCGGGTCGTAGGCGTACTGCTCGTTCCAGCCCTGGGCGCGCACCGAGATCACCCGGCCGCGGACGTCCATCGCGAGCCAGCGCGACCCGGCCGTCCCGTCGTCGATCCGGTCGGGAAGGCCGTCGGGCCGGTAGTGGTACTGCCGGTCCTGGCCGAATTCGCCGGTCGCGGACCGGACCGCCTGCCGGGCGAGCCGTCCGGCCGGGGTCCAGGAGCGGACGATCGCCGCGTCCTGCCCGAACGCGCGGAGGGTTTCGCGGCCCGCCCGGTCGTACTCGAACCGGGTGGTCCGGCCGGCGGCGCGCACCGCGGCCGGGAGCCCGGCTTCGCGGTATTCCCAGACGCTTTCCGCCCCGGACGGCGTCTGCCGCCGGACCTGATTGCCCGCGGGGTCGAGTTCGGAGCGGACGGCGCGCCCGTTGACCGTTTCCCCGACGATCCGGCTCGCCGCGTCCCGGGTGTACTCGATGCGGGTCGTCCCGTCGTCGAGGGCGACGAGCTCGCCGAGGACGTCGTACTCGAAGCGGGTGTGCAGCGTCCCGGACGGTCCTTCGACGGTTTCCTCGACGATGTTGCCGCGCACGTCGCGGCGCAGGGTGACGACCTCGCCTTCCTGGTTGCGGATCTCGGTCAGCTCGCCGGCGGCGTTGTAGCCGTAGGACGAACTGGCCCCGCCGAAGTCGGTCTCGCGGGAGAGGTTGCCCGCCAGGTCGTATTCGTAGCGCCAGACCTGGCCCTGTTCGTTGGTCACCGCGGTGAGCCGCAGTTCGGTGTTGTAGGAGTATTCGAGCCGGGTGCCGTCCGGCCGGATCTCGGCCGAGACCAGGTCGAAATGGGTCACCTCCTGCTGGGCGATCGCCGAGGAGGCGTCGGAGTGCAGGCGGTTGTTGCCTTCTCCGTCGTAGAACCATTCCTCCGTCGAGCCGTCCGGCAGGCGGTGCCAGGCGAGCGCGCCGCTGACGGTGTAACCGAATTCCTCGGCCGCGCCGTTCGGATCGACGATCGCGGAGAGCCTGCCGAAGCAGTCGTAGGCGTAGGCGGTCGTCGCGCCGCGGGCGTCGGTGACGGTGATCGGGTTGCCCGCGTCGTCGGACACCACGGTCAGCGTCGAGCCGTTTGGATCGGTGACCGACGCGACGTGGCCCCACTCGTCGTAGGTGTAGCTGGTGGTCGCGCCGCCCGGTTCGACAACGCGGGTCACGTTGCCGCGTTCGTCGTACTCCCAGCGGGTTTCGACGCCGGGCGCCTCGGCCATGCGGACGGCTTGGCCGAAGTCGTTGCGCTCGATGGTCAATTCCGTGCCGTCCGGCCGCTGGAGGGCGACCAGGTTGTTCATTTCGTCGTAGCGGTAGGTCCGCTGCCTGCCCATTTCGTCGGTTTCGCCGACCAGGCGGTCCAGCGCGTCCCATTCGTAGGCGCGCGCCGCGCCCGTCGGGTCCACCTCGCGCACGACCCGGCCGGTTTCGTTCAGGTGGTAGGCACTGCGGCGGCCGAGCGAGTCGACGACGTGGGTGATCCGGGCGGCCAGGTCGTAGTGCATGGTGACGGTGAGGCAGTCGCCGGAGCCTTCGGTGCGCACGACCCGGCCTTCGCGGTCGTAGTGGAAGCGGTACCACTCGCCGTTGCGGTCGGTCCACTCGACGATCCGTCCCAGATTGTCGTAGGCGTAGCGGAACGGGAGGCCGGATTCGTTCGTGATCTCGGTGAGGTTGCCCGCGGTGTAGCCGTAGCGGACCAACGGCACCTCGTCCCCGTCCTTGGTGACGGTGGACAGCCCGGTCACGAGTCCGCCTTCGGTGGCGATCTGGATCAGGTGGCCGCCGCTGTGCCGCATCGCGACCGGCGTGCCGTGCTGGTCGCGCTGGAAGTAGATGTGCTCCTTGCCGCGGCCGCTGATCGAGCGGATCGGCCGGACCGGGCCGTTGCCGCGCTCGAAGGTCAGGACCCGCTCGCTTTCGCGGTCCTCGAGGACGAATCCGCCGCCGGGCTCCTCGGCGAGATACCGCGCGGGCCCGTGCTCGGCGGCGACCCACTGGTCGCCGCGCGGCCGGGGGAACACCTGGACGATCCCGTCCGCGCCGGCGAACCACACCTGGTCCTCGTGCACCTCGATCCGCTCGTCCAAAGTGGTCACCCAGGCGGGACCGAGCCATCCGCCCGCGCGGAACGACGAGAAGTGCGTGCGCTCGAAGACCATCGGCAGCGCGCTGAGGAAGGTCGCGTCGGTCTCGGCCATCACCATCTGGCCGCTCGCGACGTCGATCGGGTCGCCGGTGGTGCAGATGTTGTCGAGGCTGCGCGAGTTCTCGCCCTGTTTGCCGAGCGACCGCGAGGCGTCGCTGTTCCCCCTGGCCCCGCCTGAGGAGGAACTGCTGGAAGCCGACGTGTGCCCGCCCGCCCCTCCGCTGCCGCCGTGCTCGCCGCCGCTTTCGTGGCTGCCGCTCGAGTGGCTGCCGCCGTGGTGCCCGCTGTCCCCTCCGGCGCTGGAGGCATGCGTGCCCTCGTCTCCGCCGGGGTGAGACCTGTTCCCGGTTTTGATGTCGTTGGGAGTGTGCGTCGGCGCTGCCTTGCCGCTCTTGAGGCCCTTCAACGCTTTGCCGGCGTCCTCGAACAGCACGCCGGCCTTTTTCAGCAGCGGCACCAACGCCTTGAGCGCCTTGACCAGCTTCGAAGTGACCTTCGCGATGCTCGACGCGGTCTTGGCGACGGCGGTGACGACCTGCGGAACCACCCAGGCCATCCCGATTCCCGCGGTGAACAGCACCTGCAACGCCCACGAAATCAGGTGCCCGACGAGGTCGGCGATCGTGTCCCGCACCAGCGACCGGACGGCCGCGACGATCTCGCCCGCGGTCTTGACCCCGCTCGCCGCGCCCTCGCTGCCCTTCTGCGCGCTGGCGATCAGCGCCGAAGTGTCTTCCGCCTTCTTGCGGTAGGTGTCGGCCGCTTCGCCGTTCCAGTCCTGCAGGTCCTTCTTGACCAGCTCGGTCAGCTCCGCCGAGACGCTCTCGAGCTCCTTGGCGACATTCGTCCAGGTCTCCGCCTGGGACTTGATCTCGTCCGCTTTGCCGGTGAGCGCGTCGAGCGCCTCCTTGAGCGGCCCGACGTGCTCCATGAGCCACCCGACCCCCGCGGCGAAGATCGCGCCGAACGGATCCATCACCGCGGTGAGCACGTCGATCGCGGTGCCCACCGCCCCGATCGCGACGGCCGCCCAGTTCTTGCTCTCGATCGCGGTCTTGAGGCCGGTCGCGTCCTCCAGCAAAGGAATCCCGGACATCGCGGTCGTGGAGTCCTTCACCGGCGCGATCAACGGGTTGGTCATCGATAGTCCCATTTCCTGGTGCGCACGGGCATGACGAACAAGCGGAGCCTGACCCGCCAATCCGACGAGGCTATCGGCCGCAGTCCCGACGAGCCTCCCTGGCGGGGCGGCGATGCCTGAAGTCCCGGAACCCTTGCCCGAACACACTCACTCCCCGCTGGCCCAGCCGCCCTTGTCCGGTTCCCTGACTGTCCTTTGTGGTCACTCCGGTAAACCGCATGCGGGCCGACCTGCTTGTGTGCTGAACTGCTCCCAGCCCGATCGCCCTTCGTGCCGAGCCTCTGGAGGAATGGTGCCCGACCTGGTCATCCGCCCCGCGACCCCGCAAGACGCGGCAGGCATCGCAGCCGTCCACGTCGGCTCCTGGCAAGCGGCCTACGCGGGTTTGCTGCCGGACGAGTTCCTGTCCGGCCTGTCGGTCGAGACGCGGGAACAGTTCTGGGCTTCGAGCCTCGCGGACGCTTCCCGCCCGCACACCGTCCTGACCGCAAGCACCGGCGAGAAGATCACCGGTTTCGCGGTCTTCGGCCCCAGCCGAGACGACGACGCCACCCCTGAGACGGGCGAACTGTCGTCGATCTACCTCCTCCCGTCCGAGTGGGGCCAGGGGATGGGCCGAGCCCTGCACGAGGAGTGCGTACGCGGCCTGTCGTCCCAGTTCGAGTCGGCGACGCTGTGGGTGCTCTCGACTAATACCCGGGCCCGGAAGTTCTACGAACGGGCCGGGTGGGTCGCGGACGGAAAGACCAAGGTGGAATCGATGTCCGACGGAGCGGTGACCTTGGAGGAGGTCCGGTACCGCCTGCCGTTGGGGTAGCCGTGCTTCTTTGAGCGGGCTTCGGTTGTTGCCGTTGAGTGGCGATTGCCTGCTCAGCCTGGCTGCGATCCCGCATCATGCATTGCCGCCTTCGACGGTGACTCTCTGCGCATCTCGCCCATCAGAGTCGCTCCGCATGCCGCTCGTTGGCGACCATCGCCCGGTGCCCGGTGCCCGGTGCCCGGTGCCCGGTGCCCGGTGCCCGGTGCCCGGTGCCCGGTGCCCGGTGCCCGGCTTCGCCTGGTTCGTCCCCGCTTTGCTGCGAACGTTGAGCTAGCCCGCCGCCGAGCCGCGCTCTGGTTTCGCCCTTCTACGGCGAAACCAGAGCCGACCCGCCAGCCGCTCTTCTCCGCCCGTCGTCTGGTGCCCGACGCCTGGCTTGCCCCCGCTTCGCCGGGACCGTCGAGCGGCCGTACCCTGCTTTCGCCGTTCAGCGGCGAAAGCAGAACCGAATCACCAACCGTGACTCTCTGCCCGCCGCCCGGCTTAGCCTGCTTCGTCTCAGCTTCGCCGAGAGCGTCGAGCCAGCCCATAGCTCAGCCGCACTATGCATTCGCCGTTCCGCGGCCAAACCACCCCACCCAGCGGCCCCTCCGCCCGTCGCCGTTTTCCGGTAACAAACCCCGCCCCGGAATCAACGCCCGTAGCCATCCCCTGGCAACCGCCTGCACAACACCCCCGCCCGAGCAGCCGCGGCCCCAGCCTCCGCCGCGATCTCAGCCGTCTCCTCCGACACCGGTTCCCGCGACACGAACAACCGATAGAACACCGGCCCGCACACCGTCCGTGTCACCTCGTCCGGGTCCGTGTCGGCTGGCACTTCTCCGCGCGCCACCGCTCGCTCCACGATCACCGCGGCCCGGGCATGCCGATCCTGATAGAAGTCCCGCAACGCCTCGGCCGCCCGTTCCGAGTGGAAGGCCGCCAGCACCGCGGCGGTCGGCAGCTCGCGTTGCCCGGGGGTGGTCAATATGTGCACCACGTCCAACGCCATTCGCCGCAAATCGGCGACAAGCGAACCGGTGTCCGCCGGGCTCCACGGTTCGCCGGTGCCGAACCGCAGTGCGGCCGCGACCAGTCCTTCGCGCGACTCCCATCGCCGGTAAACCGTGGTCTTGTGCACGCCCGACCGTTCGGCGACAGCCTCGACCGTCAGATCCGGGAAACCGACCTCCGCCAGCAGATCGAGCGTCGCCCGCAAAACGGCGACGCGCGTGCGTTCCGTGCGCCCGCCCGGCCTGCTGGTCCCGGGTACCTCAGTGGCCAATCGCTACCCCTGTTGCATTAGTGTCCTCAGTATGACACCGCTGAGCACCCGTTCGCCGCTGGACGGCGACGTCGCCTCGATCACCAGCTTGATCGGCGACGCGCGCATCGTCGCGATCGGCGAGAACAACCACCACATCCGCGAGTTCGGCGAACTCCGCGACCGGTTGCTCCGCCGCCTCGTCGAGGACCACGGGTTCACGGTGCTCGGCTTCGAATCAGGCTTCGCCGAGGGCGACCTGGTGCAGCAGTGGCTCGACGGCGGCCCCGGCACGGTCGCTGAGGTCGGGCGAGAAGGATTCACCTTTTCCCTCGGCGAGTCGGCCGAGGTGCACGAGATGCTGACGTGGATGCGCAGCCACGGCGGCGTCCGTTTCTCCGGACTCGACCTGCCCAGTTCGAGCGGTTCGCCGCAGCCGGCGTTGAAGATTGTCCGCGGCTTCGTGGAGGAGGTCGATCCGGAGGTTCTTCCGCTGGTCGACGCCGCGATCGCCGCGTCCGAGCCGTACTCGGCGGTCAGCAGCGCGGTCGCGCCTGGCCGTTATGCGGCAATGACCGCTGCGGACCGGGACGCAGCCACGGCCGCGTTGACGACTCTCGTCGCGCACCTTTGTTCTCTTTCGCCAGTTTATCGGCAACGGAGCGAGCCAGGCCGGTATGCGATCGCCGAGCACCACGCGGTCGGCGCGCTTCGCGTAGACGCGTACCTGCGCGAGTTGAGCGCCATGATGTCGGGAACGGCACCGTCGCTCCAGGGGTCGTCTCGCGACACGTACATGGCCGCAACCGTGAAGCTGCTTCGCAAGCTGTACGGCGAAGGCGAGAAGATCGTGCTGATGGTCCACAACGGACACCTGCAGCGAGTGCCGTTCGCCGCTTTGCCGACCATGACGTTCCCTTCCGCGGGCACCCACCTCGCCGAGGAGTTCGGCGACGATTACTTCGCCCTCGGCCTCACCGCGGGCACCGGTACGACCACCGGCCTCGAACCGGACGAGAGCGAGCGGCTCGGCTTCCGGGTCTACGCGCAGGAGTTGGAGCCACCCGCCGAGGGCAGTGTCGAAGCGGCATTGGCCGGTGCGGATCCGTGCGTGGTCGATTTGCGGCAAGACCGGGCGCAGGGCCTGACCGGACCGTCGAGCGTGCGGCACGCGCACATGTTCACGAAGGTCGACGTCGTGCAAGCCTTCGACGCGCTGGTCTACTTGCCGACGATGTCGGTGAGCGCGCACGTCCCGGCGGAGAAGTAATTGTCGGTCTGCCAACGGTTGGCCGGCTAGCGGCTAAAGCTCTCAGCCGGTCAACCGTTGGCCACGGAGCGGCGAAACGCGTCGGTCGGACAGCAGTTTGCCTCTTAACGGCGAGCTAGGTGCCGTGCATCGTCCCCCTTGCCTTTTACCTATCAGTGCGTCGGGGCGGGCGGCTGCTGGACGGGGACCAGCCCATCGTGTGACGTCGAGTTGCCGCCGAATGTCCACCGGGATACGACCGCAGGCATGCGGAACCGAGCGGCGCGTGGCCTTTTTTCGGCAACTCTGACATTCCTGCTGGTCGCCGGGGTGCAACCGGCCGCGCTGGCGGCGAGCGGGACGCAGGACAACCCGCCGAGCTGGGCGCTCGACCGGATCGACCAGCGAACCGGCCTCGATCAGAAGTACCACTACGAATCGGACGGCTCCGGCGTCACCGTCTACGTGATCGACAGCGGCGTCGACGCCAAACACCCGGATCTGCAGGGCCGCGTCCTGCCCGGCAAGGATTTCCTCACCACCGGCACCGACACGTCGGACACCAACGGCCATGGCACCCGCGTCGCCGGAATCGTCGCGGGACACAGCTACGGCGTCGCCAAAGGCGCGCAGATCTTCCCGGTCCGAGTGCTCGACAAAGCGGGCGGCGGCGCGACCGACACGATCATCGCCGGGCTGAACTGGGTCGCTCAGAACGCCCACCAACCCGCGGTCGCGGTGCTGGGCATCGGCGGCGTGCCGAACGAGCAGCTCGACAACGCGGTCAAGGGAGTCGCCGCCGTGATGCCGATCGTGCTTCCGGCGGGGGAGGGCAGCACCGACGCCAGCCAGACCTCGCCCGCCCGAGTGCCGGAAGCGCTCACCGTCGGGGCGACCGACGTCCAGGACCAGGTCGCGCCGTTCTCGAACTTCGGCACGTCGCTCGACCTGTACGCCCCAGGCGTCGACATTCCCGCGCCGATCGCCGGAACAGCCGATGTCGGGACCTTGTCCGGCACAGCGATGGCCGCCGCGGTGGCCGCTGGCGCGGTGACCCTCTACCGGTCCGCACATCCCGACGCCGCGCCCAATGCGGTCGGCGAAGCAATTGTGCAGGACGCAACGCAGAACGTGGTCAAGAATGCGCCCTCCGGAACCGCGAATCGGCTGCTGTGCACACTGCCTGCGGGAACGCCCTGACGGTTGCGGCGCCGCGGCCCGACCAGCATCATGCATGCAGGTCGGCGTGCATGATGTCCATCACTTGGACTACGGCTCCCGCACCGCGGGACGAACCGGGTAACGTGCCTTCGATACCGATCCGAAAAGGGAAGGACCGGGCATGTTCCGCAAAGTGCTGGTGGCCAATCGCGGCGAAATCGCGATCCGGGCGTTCCGCGCAGGTTACGAACTGGGCGCGGGCACAGTCGCCGTGTTTCCGCACGAAGACCGCAACTCGCTGCACCGGCTGAAGGCCGACGAGGCCTACGAGATCGGCGAACCGGGCCATCCGGTCCGCGCGTACCTGTCGGTCGAGGAGATCGTCAAGGCCGCCAAGAAGGCGGGCGCGGACGCGGTCTATCCGGGCTATGGCTTCCTGTCGGAGAACCCCGACCTGGCCATGGCCTGCGAAGAAGCGGGGATCACCTTCGTCGGCCCGAGCGCCGAAATCCTCGAACTGACCGGCAACAAGGCGCGTGCGGTCAAGGCGGCGCGCGAGGCCGGGGTCCCGGTGCTCGGCTCGTCGGAGCCGTCCAGCAACGTCGACGAACTGGTCGCGGCGGCCGACGAACTCGGCTTCCCGGTGTTCGTGAAGGCGGTCGCCGGCGGCGGCGGCCGGGGCATGCGCCGCGTCGAGGACCCGGCTCAGCTGCGCGAGTCGATCGAGGCCGCCGCGCGCGAGGCCGAATCCGCGTTCGGCGACCCGACCGTGTTCCTGGAGAAGGCCGTGGTCGAGCCGCGGCACATCGAGGTCCAGATCCTCGCCGACGGCGAGGGCAACGTGATCCACCTCTTCGAGCGCGACTGTTCGGTGCAGCGCCGCCACCAGAAGGTCGTCGAGCTGGCCCCCGCGCCGAACCTCGACCCGGAACTGCGCGACCGCATCTGCGCCGACGCCGTGAAATTCGCCCGGCAGATCGGCTACCGCAACGCGGGCACCGTCGAATTCCTGCTGGACCGCGAAGGCAAGCACGTGTTCATCGAGATGAACCCGCGCATCCAGGTCGAGCACACGGTCACCGAAGAGGTCACCGACGTCGACCTCGTGCAGTCCCAGCTGCGGATCGCCTCCGGCGAGACCCTCGCCGACCTCGGCCTGTCGCAGGACAAGATCTACCTGCGCGGCGCCGCGCTCCAGTGCCGCATCACGACCGAGGACCCGGCCAACGGTTTCCGGCCGGACATCGGCATGATCAGCGCCTACCGCTCGCCGGGCGGGTCGGGCATCCGGCTCGACGGCGGAACCGCGTTCTCCGGCACCGAGATCAGCGCCCACTTCGACTCGCTGCTGGTGAAACTCACCTGCCGCGGCCGCGATTTCCGCACCGCGGTCGGCCGCGCCCGCCGCGCGGTCGCCGAGTTCCGGATCCGCGGCGTGGCGACGAACATCCCGTTCCTCCAGGCGGTGCTGGACGACCCGGACTTCCGCGAGGGCAACGTCACCACGTCGTTCATCGAGGAACGGCCGCACCTGCTGACCGCGCGGCACTCCGCGGACCGCGGCACGCGCCTGCTGACCTACCTCGCCGACCAGACGGTGAACCGTCCGCACGGCGAGCGGCCGCGCACTCCCGAGGCCGCGACGAAGCTGCCGAAGCTGCCCGCGGATCTCGTCCCGCCGGACGGCTCCAAGCAGAAGCTGACCGAACTCGGCCCGGAGGGATTCGCGCGCTGGCTGCGGGAAACTCCGCAGCTCGGCGTCACCGACACCACCTTCCGCGACGCGCACCAGTCGCTGCTCGCGACGCGCGTCCGGACGAAGGATCTGCTCGCCGTCGCCCCGGTCGTCGCCGCGACGGTGCCGCAGCTGCTGTCCCTGGAGTGCTGGGGCGGCGCGACCTACGACGTCGCGCTGCGATTCCTCGCCGAGGACCCGTGGGAACGCCTGGAGCAGCTGCGCAAGGCCGTGCCGAACATCTGTCTGCAGATGCTGCTGCGCGGCCGCAACACCGTCGGCTACACGCCTTACCCGACCGAGGTCACCACGGCCTTCGTCGAGGAGGCCACCGCGACCGGCATCGACATCTTCCGCATCTTCGACGCCCTCAACGACGTCGAGCAGATGCGGCCTGCCATCGAAGCCGTCCGCGCCACAGGCACCGCGGTCGCCGAGGTCGCGCTTTGCTACACCTCCGATCTGTCGGATCCGAACGAAAAGCTCTACACGCTCGACTACTACCTCAAGCTCGCCGAGCAGATCGTCGGAGCCGGGGCGCACGTGCTGGCCATCAAGGACATGGCCGGCCTGCTCCGCGCGCCCGCCGCGGCTCGGCTGGTGACCGCGTTGCGCAAGGAATTCGACCTTCCGGTGCACATCCACACGCACGACACCGCCGGCGGTCAGCTCGCCACCTACCTGGCCGCCATTCAGGCAGGCGCCGACGCGGTGGACGGCGCCGTGTCGTCGATGGCGGGCACCACGTCGCAGCCGTCGCTCGGCTCGATCGTCGCGGCCACCGATCACTCCGACCGCAGCACCGGCCTCGACCTGCACGCGATCGGCGACCTGGAGCCGTACTGGGAGAGCGTCCGCAAGATCTACGCCCCGTTCGAGGCTGGTCTCGCGTCGCCCACCGGACGTGTCTACGACCACGAGATCCCCGGCGGCCAGCTCTCCAACCTGCGCACGCAGGCGATCGCGCTGGGCCTCGGCGACCGGTTCGAGGACATCGAAGCCATGTACGCCGCGGCGGACAAGATCCTCGGCCACCTCGTGAAGGTCACGCCTTCGTCCAAGGTGGTCGGCGACCTCGCGCTGCACCTCGTCGGCGCCGGCGTTTCCCCGGCGGACTTCGAGGCGGAGCCGAACAAGTTCGACATCCCGGACTCGGTGATCGGCTTCCTGCGCGGCGAACTGGGCGACCCGCCCGGCGGCTGGCCGGAACCGTTCCGCACCAAGGCGCTCGAGGGCCGTTCGGAGGCCAAACCGGTCGCCGAACTGTCCGAAGAGGACCACAAGGAACTCGCCGACAACCGCCGCGGCGCGCTGAACCGGCTGCTGTTCCCCGGCCCCACCAAGGAATTCCTCGCGCACCGCGACGCCTACGGCGACACCAGCGTGCTCCCGAGCAAGGACTTCTTCTACGGTCTGCGCCCGGGTGAGGAGTACTCGGTGGACCTCGAGCCCGGCGTCCGGCTGCTCATCGAACTGGAAGCCATCGGCGAGGCCGACGAACGCGGCATGCGGACCGTCATGTCCACGCTCAACGGCCAGCTCCGGCCGATCCAGATCCGGGACCGGTCGATCGCCTCGGACATCCCGGCCACCGAAAAGGCCGAGAAGGGCAACCCGAAGCAGATCGCCGCGCCGTTCGCGGGCGTGGTGACGCTGCAGGTGGCCGAAGGCGACCAGGTGGCGGCAGGGGCGACCGTGGCGACGATCGAGGCCATGAAGATGGAAGCGTCGATCACCGCTTCGGCGGCGGGCAAAGTCGGTCGGCTGGCAATCACCTCCGTTCAGCAGGTCGAGGGCGGAGACCTTCTCATCGTGCTCGAATAACCGGCTCCCGCGCCACTTTTTCCTGTGCGAGGGGTCCCTTCGCTCCAAAACGGAGCGAGGGGACCCCTCGCACCATTTACGGCTCGCTTTTTCCGGGGTGTTCGCGCTAGCGTCGAAGCATGCTGATCAACGCGGTGCCGCAATGGCAGGGCGCGATCAGTCCCGGGGCGAAGGGGCTGATCGAGGGCTGCCGCGCACTTTCCGAACTCGCCGGGCACGTGCTCGGCAAGCCGGTGCACCACGTACGCCAGGACGCAGCGGCGTCCGACGTCGTCGCCGGGATAGCCAACCGGTCCGTGCTCACGGGCACGAACCGGCAGTTGCAGCTCGCTGCGCTCGAAGCGCCGGAAGGCCCGGTGCTCACGATCGGCGGCGACTGCGGCGTTGAGCTGGTCCCGGTTGGCGTCGCGCGTTTCCGTTACGGCGCAACGCTTGGCGTCGCGTGGTTCGACGCGCACGCGGACTTGAACACGGCGGATTCCTCGCCGTCGGGCGCGTATCACGGCATGGTGCTGCGGTCGTTGCTCGGCGAGGGCGATAAGGAGTTCGCCGCGAGTCCGGCGATCGAACGCGGCCGAGCGGTGCTGTTCGGTGCCCGCTCGACCGATCCCGCGGAAGAGGAAGCCATTGCCGGCGGCCTCGCCGTGCGCTCCGACGATGTCGCCGGAGCGCTGAACGCCGCCGGAGTCGACCGCGTTTATCTGCATGTGGATTTGGACATTCTTGATCCCGGCGAGTTCCCCGGAGTGAATTATCCGGAGCCCGGCGGGCTCACGATCGCTGAATTGGTTGAAGCAATCGACGGGCTTTCCGGAATGGAGGTCGTCGGTGCGGGCATCACGGAATGCGTCGGCATGGAAGTCGCCGCGCTGGAACCCGTGCTGGCCGCGGTGGGGAGGGTGCTGATGGAGGGCTGAACCTCCGCGCCGAGGCGGCGGATCCGCGCCTCGTCCGGTGAGTGGACCACGGGAACGCACGGGCAAGAAGGAGGTGTGCCCGAGACCGTGCGGAAGACGGTTCACAGAACGGCGAAAACCGCGCCGGCCGGACGATCGCCCGGATTCACCGCGACGGTGCGTCCAGGCTCGCCAATGCCACGCGCACGGCGTCGACGGCTTCGTCCGGCGCGACCCCGAGTTCCCGGCTGTGCCGGGCGTATTCGACGGCCGCGTTGAGAAGCAGCGTGCCCGGATCCGGTCGTTCGGCCGGGCCGGTCACGACGGTTCCGCGTGCCCGTGCGGTGGTGACCCAGCCGGCGGCCTCGAGCTCGCGGTACACGCGGGCGACGGTCCCGGAGGCGAGCCCGAGGTCCCTTGAAAGCTGACGGATCGGCGGCAGACGGGCGTCCCGGACGAGGGAGCCGGTCGTGATCGCGCGGATGATCTGGTCGTGCACCTGACGCCAGGGCGGAACCCCGCTTTCGGCGTCGACCACTACTCGCAGCGGCATCTACCGCGCTGCCGTGGTTGTCGCGCGCTGCTTGGGCGGCGGGCCGACGATCGCGAGAAATGCGGCGACGGTGGCCACGAACGCGAGGAACGAGGCGAGGTCGCCGACCGTCCAGCCGAGCGTGGCAGCCGTTCCGGTGCCGAGCCCGAGAGCGACGCGGGCGCTGCGCACGCGCAGTGCCTGGTCGACTTCCGGGTCGCCGGCGGCCGGACGCCGCACCGCGAGGAGCACGATGATCCACGACACCGCCGCCGCGCCGACAGTCACCGCCAGCGGGCCCCATTGCCGCAAAACGGCGAGATGCACGACGGCGGCGACAGTGGCCAGCCCGGAGACGATGACCGTCCACAACGGAGCGAAATCGAGCACGGCGCGTGGTGCCAGCACGGCTTCCCTGCGGGGTTCCCGCGAGGGACGCTGAGCGAGGATTTCGGCGGCGAGCCCGCCGAGCAGCACCACGAAGACGAGCGAGTTCGCTGTCCGTTCTCCGACGAGATTCGTCGCGCCCGGGATGAGGGGGAGACCGAGGAACAGCCACGGATACCAGAATCGACGACGGCGCAGATAGCGCACGGCTACCGGCACCTGGTCGGCAGTCGGGTTCCGCACGCCCCATTTCGCGAGCAGCCGAGCGCCTTGTTTCTCGCCTGGCCACAACACGACGAGGATGATCAGCCCGAACAGGCCGGTAATGCCCGCGACGGCGAGCGCCGAGTCGAGTTGCATCGTGGACCCCTCCCTCTTGTATCAAGTACATGCTACAAGAGGGCTGCGGGCTTTGCCGCGTGACGCTCTGTGGTCGTTTTGGCGACCCGGCGGGCCGCCGCTGAAGGCAGGTGTCCAGGTTCGCCCGTTTGCAGGCATGGCGTAGCGCACCTGGTGGTGTGTTGTCGCGATGTGCCCCTCCGACCTCGTGAACTTGTCACGAACGTGACAAGAAATCGGTTTCTTCGGGGAGTGGTGACACGTTTGGCGTTGGTTTTTCGATGTGTCGGGTGTCACCCCTCAATGGATGCGGGGGCTTCCGGCGGCGCCGCGGCGCGGTCGGGGAACCGGGGCGGAGCGAAGGAGCTGCGATGTCGGTGGAGCGGGGACTCGATCACGCTGTGCCGTCGGCTGCGCTGCCGCGCAAACTCGCCGAGATCCTGCGGCCCGAGCTGGCGAGCCTGTCCGCCGAGATCGTCGACGAAATCCGCGCGACGATTCCCGCCTACGCGCGGCCGCTCGACGGTCCGTACGGGAGATCGATCCGCGCGGGCGTCGAGTATGCGATCACGTTGTTCGTCGCGCAGATCGCCGACCCGCGGGCGTCGAAGGAACAGTCGCACGAGGTGCACCATCGGCTCGGGCAGAACGAGATGCGGGAAGGGCGGAGCCTCGACACTCTGCAGTCGGCCTACCGGGTCGGCGCGCGTGTGTCGTGGCGCCGGATCATGCGCGTCGGACGGCGGGCTGGCCTTTCGTCGGCGGTGATGTCGCAGCTGGCTGACGCGATGTTGGCGTTCATGGACGAATTGGCGTCGGTCGCGCTGGATGGCTATTTAGAGGCGAAAGCTCGCACCGCCGGCGCATTGGACACTTGGCGGCGACGGTTGCTCGGCGTCCTGCTGGAGGTCCCGGCCGCTCCGCCGAAGGCGATCGCGGAGCTGGCCCAGCTGACCGGGTGGGCCGTGCCGGAGCAGGCGTCGCCGATTGCCGTCCAATCGCCGCTGAACGGCAGGGCTCGTCGGCACGCGACGTTGGACTCGGACGTGCTGGCGGAACTGGACTCCGCCGAGCCGTGCATCGTCGTGCCCGGCGCGGTCAATGGCGCCCGGCTCGCGACACTTCAGGCTGCGCTGCCGAATTGCCGGCTGTCCGTCGGGCCATGTGTGCCGTTGGCGAGCCTCGCCGATTCCCTGCGCTGGGCGCGCCGGACGCTGGTTCTCGCCGATCGGGGGCGAATCCCTGGTGAGCGGGTGCTCCGCGCGGAGGAACATCTCGCTTCCTTGCTGGTGCGCTCGGACGGCGCGCTCACCGACCTCCTCCGCACCCGGCTTTTCGCCCCCCTGGCGGACATGACCGACAAACAACAGGAGCGTCTGCTCGAAACGCTGCGCGCCTGGCTCGACAGTCAGGGGAACGTGGTCGAGATCGCCGAACGCCTGCAAGTCCACCCGCAGACGGTGCGGTACCGCATGCGCCAATTGCAGGCGACCTTCGGCGAGCTGCTGCGCGATCCAGCCGCGCGGTTCGAAATGGAACTGGTCTTGCGCGCGGCCGCGGACGACCGGCCACGTTCGGGGCTGTCTTGGCCGCAGCCTCTCGCCGGGGCGAATATGGTGCCCGCCAGCCGTCGGCCGACTTCGCTCGAAAATTCGTCCGGTCCAAGGTCGGGCAGGTGATTCAGGCTCGCCAGTATTTCCGGGGTCGCTTTGTCTCGAGCAGAAGGGACGCGGGCCCGGCGGGGAGGGAACGCAACCCGGCGAACACCAGGACGGACAGCGTCGGAATCGCTGGTAGCAGCCAACGTAGCCGCTCAATGGCGAATCTTGTGTGGTTTGCGGGTGAGGCTGGAGCAGCGTGCGATGAGCGCGGGCTGACGTTGGCGGCCTATGGGCGTTCGGCTTGGCTTGGGACGACCCTTCGCGGTTTCACAAGACCGTCATGCTGGGAGAGAAGCCGGGTATTTCGGCCGTCGGGTGGCACTGCACCAGAAGGTCTTGCCAGCCAGAACTTTTGTAGTGGGTTTGCAGGCGAAGGTGAAGCCGTCGATGCCGGGGACGTTGCCGGTAGTCGAGAAGGAGATGCTTCCGGGATTACCGGGAGCGGTGTAGGAGACGGCCGACGAGGCAGTCGGCACGATCGGCAGCGCGATGGGGTCGTTTCCCTTGCCTGCCGAGGTTGCGGTTTCAGGGATCGTGAACCCGATGACAGAAGGCGGCGACGCGAGCCCGCGGAGGCCGACAGCGACAAGTCGAAGGTGGGTCCGTCCGCGGCGCCTCGTAGTCCGTCGATTCCTGCGGCTTGGAGGATTGCGCTGACGAACCCGGTAAGGGTGAGTGCTCCGCCGAACTCCGTCAACGTGACGGTGTCTCCCCGTCCGGCAGAAGCTGGTCCCGTGAAGTGTGCCGTGATCTCGGCGGGCTCGGGCCCGAGCGGGCCTAGCAGGCACGACAGTTGCACCGGCTGATCCGCTCCGAGTGTGTACTCCGTTCCGCCGGCGGCTGAGGCCGGTGGGGATCCAGCCAATACGGTGGCGGCTAACGCGGTTGTTGCCACGCATAATTTCCTCATTGATGACGGCACAGGTTTCCGCCCTTCATTGACGTTGCCTTCGTGGCGGTGCGCGCTTGGCTGGATTGTCATGGTCTGAGCGTGCCGCGCATTCCGGTGCTGGCGGATCCCTCGCGGGCGAGCGGATGACCGATCGGCCGCGTGCCGCGATGCTGCTGGACGAGCGGCGACCGGTGCGGGTGCCGGGGTCGGGGCGCCGGGCTCATGGTCGTGGTCGGTCGGCGGCCACCGGGTGAAGCAGCGGAGCGAAACCGGTGCTGCCCGGTCGTCAGCGGGCTGGCGGAACCTTGACCGAACACCGTTCCACCAGCCGGTGCGGTGTTCGGTCTCAGCCAGGAGGCGGTGTGCTGGGGATGGGCTTGCACTTGGTGTGATCCGGATAGTCCTTGGCGGGGCAGGAGCCGAAGTTGACGTTGACGACCTTGGCCTGGTTGACGTTCGTCGTGGTGGAGGCCATGCCGGTGAGCAGCGGGCTGAGCGGTTCGGCGGTGCCGCAGTGGACGAACGGCGGCAGGGCGAAACCCCGGTAGTCGGGGTCGGGCGAATTCGGGTCCGTGCTGAGGATGCCGCCCTTCAAGGCGCTGTACGCACCGGACAGGCTGAGCGAGATCGGCTTGGCGGTGACGCAGTCCGGGCCGAGGTCAAGCGGCACGCCGTTGATTCTGGCGTTGCTCATCCGGGCCATGACCTGGATGTGCGTGGTCAGGAAATCGCCGGAGAGGACGAGCTTGCCGGTGAACTCGATCAGCTTGGAGTTGCGGTAGTCGACGGGCAGGAACTCGACGGTGGCGGTCACCGGAACGAAGCCGAAGCCGAGGAACGTCGCGTCGACCGGGCGGAAGCCGACGTTTCCGCTGATCGTGCTCGGGTCGTGCTGGAGATAGTCGGGCGGGATGAGCAGCACCGTCCAGGTTCCGTTGAGCACCCCGGTCCGGGCGCTGGCGACGGTCGCGCCCAGCCGGTAGACGGACGAAGTCGCCGCGACCTGGACGTAGTCGAGCGGGGTGATGAGCGGGAAAGGAGGGTCGTCCTGCGGCGAAGCCGCGTCGCGGCGGGATGAAGGCGGCGGCGACGGCGCGGTGCTCGGCTCAGCCGGCTTCTTCGGGGCAGTCGTGGGCGCTCCGGTGGCGAGGATCGACACGAGGGTGGTGGTCTGGTCGGGAAGAAGGGTGCAGGCGACCGGTGCGGTCTCGGTGGCGCCGTCGGCAGCCGGTTTCACCGCGATGGTCGGGGCTCCGACGTCGAAGCTGACCTTGCCGGGGACGGTAATTGCCTGTTCCGGCAGGTCCGCGGTCGCGGTGAGCTTCACGTCGCCGGCCGGCGGCAACGGGGTCGCGGCGATCGTGAACGGAGCGGGGATCGCGGTGCTCTTGTCGCCTTGGCGCGCGGTGAGGTCGAGGGTCAGGCCGCCGCGGATACCGTCTGGGGCATCTGGTGCCAGCTGGACGGCGACGGCGCGCGGAAGCGTGAAAGACGCGGTCAGGGAACGGAATTTCAGCGCGGACCCGACCGGCACCGTCGCGGGCACGGTCGCGGAGACGGTGAGGGTGATCTGCTGCGAGCCGGCGGGGGCGGCGAACGGGCAGTCGAGGACGATGTCCTTGCTGACACTCTGTTCGCTGGCTGACAACGGGGGCGGTGCGGCGGGGGTGGGTGTCTCGGTCGAGGCGGAGCTGACGCCGGTGAGGGCGCCGGTGCCGATCGACAGTGCGCCGAGTACTGCAAGGGCGAGGGAAGCTGGGCGGCGGCGGGCGGAGCGCCCGCGTGGGTTCGGCATCGTGTACCTCCTCGCCCTGCGGTCCGGAAAATGGGTTCCGAGCGAAGTTACCGGTGAGTTTCGCCGGTGCGCAAGCATGGGTGGCGGACGGTCGTTTTCCGTTGCGGGAAAAGGGTTTTCTTATGGCCGGGAGCTAGTCTGGAGCCGGTTTTTCATCGGAAACTGACAAAGAATTCGCGCGTTCCCCGCGCAGGCCGCGGGACTGGGAACATCTCTGCGGGAAGCACGGAGGAAGGAGCTGCGATGGCGGCCGGACGCCGGAGATGGCGCAAGGCAGCGACGGCGGTCTTCGCGGTCGTCGTAGTGGGCGCAGGGACCTCGTCGAGCGGTCCGGCAGCCGCGACGTCGGCGCCGCAGCCGACGCGACCGAATGCGGCGGGAGCGCAGCGGGAGGCAGGCAGTGCGGCCGGCGCGGCGAACGTGCCGCAATTGACCGCCGCGGGCGGGCTTTACCAGTGGGGGACGCAAAAAGCGCCCTCGCCCATGCCACCGGCCCTGACCTCGGGTCTCTCCGCGGTTTCGGCCGGAGGAGAGTTCGCGATGGCGCTCAAGAACGGTGCCGTGCTCGCCTGGGGCGACAACAATTTCGGCGAAAGCGAAGTGCCGGCGGAACTGTCGTCGGGCACCAGCCAGATCGCTGCGGGCTGGACGCACGGCCTTGGACTCAAGAACGGCAAGGTGTATGCGTGGGGCAACGATTGGTACGGCCAGACGGAGCTTCCCGCGTCGGTCTCCAGCGGGGTCACGGCGATTTCCACCAGTGCGGTGCACAGCCTCGCGTTGCTGGCGGACGGCCGGGTGGTCAGCTGGGGGAGCCGGTCGGACGTTCCGGACTTCGCGCAGTCCGGCGTCAGCGCGATCTCGGCGGGCGGGGATTACAGCCTCGTGCTGAAGAACGGCTCCGTATTCGCCTGGGGCAGCAACACTTTCGGCCAGGCGACGGTTCCCGAGGCGGCGCGGTCCGGGGTGACTGCGATTTCGGCCGGGTATGAGCACGGTCTCGCGCTGAAAGACGGCGGAGTGATCGCCTGGGGGCACGACAACGACGGCCAGACCGAGGTCCCCGCGGCGGCCAAGAGCGGGGTCGTCGCCATTGACGCGGGGTGGAACCACAACCTGGTGGTCAAGGCGGACGGGTCGATGGTCCTCTGGGGCAACAACACCTACAGTCAGGCGACGGTGCCGAAACCGCCGGTGTGCGGACCGGTCACCGGTGCGTCGGCGGGCTACGAGTACAACCTGGTGATCACGGATCTGTCGATCCGCTGCCGCCGGTGAAGCGCCAGGCGCGAGGGTGCAGGGCCGCGTTTCCGGTGCGCTGGAACGGGGTCACGACTGTTCGTCTCGGGTCGAGCCGGTTCCCGGACGCTGAAGGGAGCCGATTTCCGGTGCACTGGGAAGCTCGGGTGTTGAACAGGTTTCTCGTTCGCCGCACCTGCGGATCGCTGCCCGCGTTCTGAGGAGGGCGCTTCTCTGTGTCACGACGGGAAGCGGTTCTCAGGTGCAAGACCGGGGCACACGGCTGGGCGGGAGTTGGTCTTCTGGTTGCCTGCGCCGGTCCTGGATACGACGGCGGAGGGGCGGCACTCGGCCGCCCCTCCACCGGAATGGGTCAGGAAATAGTGCCCGAGGGGCTGAAGCTGGTGCCCGACGGGGCGCTGCACTGCATGGTCCACGGGGTCCAGCTGCCGTCTGACGCCTTGTGGAACTCGAGTTGCGCGGAGAGCCCCGTGTCGAGGCCGAACGTCACCGTGCCGGGGGTGCTCGGCGCGGTGTAGGTCGGGATCGACGACGTCGAGGTCTGGGCGATGTTCACCGTGATCGCGCCGCCCGCCGGGTAGATCTGCTCCGGGATCTGCAGGCCGGAGGCGTCCGACGGGGAGAGCGAACCGTTGTCGACGGTGATCGGGACGTCGGCGGTGCCGCGGATTCCGTCGTATCCGGCTGCGGTGAGCAGCGCGTGGACCAGCGCGGTGATGGTCGCGGTGCCGGAAACGTTGGACGGCGTCGTGGTGCCGTTGACGGGGATCGTGTCCGGGCCGTCGAACTGCGCGGTGATCGCTACGTTCTGTGCCGGGATGGCCGGGAACGTGCAGCTGTAGTTCGCGGGGCCGGCCTGGTAGGTCGCGGTGGCGGCCGAGGCCGTGCCTGCGGTGAGGACCGCGATCGCGCCTACCGCGACGCCGGTCGCCACGCCCGTGGACAGTTTGCTGAGCCGGGGCATACCATTCTCCTTAGATCGGACTGCAGTTTTCGCGGCGATCCTGCGCAGTGGGGACGGAGGTTTCCGCGGATTCCGTTCCGGACCAGGTTTTCGGGAACGGGGATCGGCTCGGTGAGCGATACCGGCCGCGAGCCCAAGGTTACCCGTGAGTTCAGTCGGCAACAACCCTGGTCAGCGCCTTGTCCGCGAGTCGACGACTGGACCGATTCTTTTGTCATCGGCCGCGTAAACAGTATAGGCGTTTCGTGCGAGCGTGACAATTCCGTGAAGATCGGATATGCGAAAACGGAGTGCCGGAAACGCTTTCCGGCACTCCGTTTTCGGGTGGTTGATCAATTCTTGGAGGTCAAGGTCAGCGAGATGGTGTTGTCCGGTCCGGAGACCAGTGCGCCGAGCGCGAGGTCGGCGATGAAGCAGTTCTTGAAGTCCGGGATGGTGTAATTCCCGGTGAGCGTGATCGGCTTGGTGATGTCGACGTTCGCCGCGGTCAGGGTCAGGTCGATCGGCTTGACGGTCGTGCAGCTGCCGGGCACGGTCGGGACCGGGAAGACCGGCACGATCGGGCCCGCCCAGATGTCGCTGATCTCCATGTTCGCGGTTTCGTGCGTGGTGAGGGTGCCGTTCGCGAGGGTGCCGGTCGCGGGTGCGGTCGGGGTGACAGTGACCTTTGCTTTGATCTTGAAGCCGCCCGCGAGCAGCGAAATGTGCGCGGTGGCCGGCGGCAATTGCAGATTGGCGTTGAGACCGACGGCTCCGGTTTGATCGTCGACCAGGAGATTTCCGGCGAGACTTCCGGGGCCGAGGTCGAGGGTGCTTCCGGTCTTCTTCACGACCGTGCTGCCCGTTACCGAGTAGGAGATCGGAATGGGTATTTCGGTCGCTGATGCGGGAACGGCGGAGGCGAGGCTGACCGCGGTCGCGGCGGCCGCTGCGAGCACGCCGATTCTGGCGATCCGGGAAATGGGCATGACGGTACTCCTTCGGCGGTGAGGAAACAGAATTTCATCGGGGTGCGAGATCGGTGACGAACCAGTTTCCGTCAATGCGCTCAGCGGTGACGGCCAGTTGTGCGGCGGCTGTCTCGGGAGTGGCGGAATTCCCCCTCGTGGCGGACTGGTCGAGGAAAACGAGCAACTGTGCGTGATCGTTCGTGAGGTGCTGGACGGAGGCGGCGGAGACGCGAGAGGTGAGAGTCAGACGTTGGCTCGGGGCCATCGTGCGGACTTGGGCGAAGAGTTTTTCGTAGGAATCGCGGGCGTGGCCGCGGAGCAGGGTGGCGGCGGCGTTCTCGGTGACGTCGGTTTTGTCGTAGGTGTAGGAGAAGATCTTGTTGAGGGTGAGGCTGATGGCGGAGGTAACCGCGGCGGTCGCGGGCTGATCGGTCAGCGCGCGGTTCGAAGCGGCGGCGGACGCGCTGGTGGAGCGGGCTTCGACGGTGCACCAGACGCCGACGGCGGTGAGCAGGACGGTCAAGGACAGGAGGAGAGCGAGGAGGCGGGTGTTGCGGGGATGCTCGGCATTGGGGTCGCGAGCGGGATGTTCGGCGGGTTCGGTGTCGGCGGGTGGTTGGTGGGAATCGGAGGTTGTTGTGGCGTGGGGAGTTGAGTCGGTGCGGGAGGAGGTGGCGGTCGCGGGGGAGGGTGGTTGAGCGGTGGTGTGTGCTGGCTGAATGGCTGCCGCGGTGGTTCGCTGGTCGGTGGCTGAGGTTTGGGCGGGGTTCGCGGGTGGCTCGGCGGATTCGGCTGGGGCAGTGGCGTGCTCGGGAGCGGTGTGCGCTGCTGCGGTGGTCTCGGGTTCGGAAGATGCCTTGGCCGTGCCGGTACCGGAAGCGCGTTGCTGGGCGGCTGCGGATGGTGCCTGGTTGGTGCTTGCTGCATGTGGCTGGGTGGGCTCGGCGGCGACTGTGCTGGGGTGCGCGGGGTCGGTTGTGGCTGGTGCCTGGTTGGTGCTTGCTGCGTGCGGCTGGGTGGGCTCGGCGGCGACTGTGCTGGGGTGCGCGGGGTCGGTTGTGGCTGGTGCCTGGTTGGTGCTTGCTGCGTGCGGCTGGGTGGGCTCGGCGGCGACTGTGCTGGGGTGCGCGGGGTCGGTTGTGGCTGGTGGCCGGTCGGTACTTGCTGCATGCGGCTGCGTGGAATCGGCAGCAACAGCGCTCGGCGGCGCGGAGTCGGTTGCGGCCACCGCGGAATCATCGGGTTCGGTGCGTGGCTTCCGCCGGTGCAGGGAGAGCTTCATGACCCCGCCACCCCCAGTTGCTCCAGTGAGCTGAGTTTCCAGCCGGAAGCTGTGCGGGTCATCGTCGCGGCCAGGCGGGTGCGGCGGATGGGCTGTGCGGTGCCGTCTTTGGTGACGGTGATTTCCACGGAGGCCAGGAGTTTCGCGGTACCGGCGTCGGCGTCTAGGTCGGAGAGTCCGGCGTCGAGGACGTGGCCTGTGGTGGCGGAGCCGTCGGGCGGGACGTTGCTCGGCAGGGTCGTCTGGAGGGCACCGGTTGTCGCGGATTGCCAGTGGGTCAGGGTTTGGTCGCGGTGTTGGGGGTCGAAGGTGGTGACCGTGGTGATCAGGGCGCGGCCGGCGGTGACGGCTTCGTCGCGGGTCGCGCCTGCGGTCGAGGCGGGAGCGGTCGCGGCGGCGTGCCATGACCAGGCTGACCAGGCGGCGAAAGCGGCGGCTGCGGTCAGGGCGATTCCGGCGGCCCACGTCCACCTGCGGGGGGATTTTGCGGTCGTGGGGGAGGCGGTTGTGTCAGTCGCGGAGTCGGCGACGCGTGAGGACTCCGCGTCAGGCAGCAAATCGGAGGAGGTTGTGTCGGTCGACGAGTCGGCGACAAGCGAAGACTCCGCGTCAGGCAGCAAAGCGTCGTCGACGGAGGAAGCCTCGTCCGGCGAGGCCGTCAGTTTCCCCGGCGTAGCCACAGCATCTCCTCCAGATCAGTCGACGTCGGAAGTCCGGCAGCCGCCGCGGGGAGGCCGCCTGGGTGGGCGGGCTCTGGGACTCCGGGGTGTGGTGCGTGCTGGGAGCCGCGCACCGACGACGGGTCTCCGGCGGGCAGGGTGCAGGCCGCCGAGGTGTTGAACGGGAGCACCGGCAGCTCGGCGCTGCTGCGGATCTTCGTGCTCTCGTACCCTTTCCGGCACGGTGGCGGGTCGAAGAACGTCAGGGCCAGCGACAGCCGTCCGCTGTCGGGGGTGATGGCTGACGACGTTGCGGCTACGGTTTTCGGCAGCGTCACCAGCAGTTGCTCCAAGCCGTCCGTTCGGGCGCTGAAGACGTCGGCTGTCGTCAAGAGGTTGGCCATCAGGATGGGGAGACCGGGGCTGTTGTCGCGCAGCAAGCCCGTCACCTGGGTAGCAGCCGGCGGGGCGGTCGCGATCAGCTGGCGCAGGTCACCGTCCGACGACGCCAGTTGCGAGGCGAACAGGTGGGCGTTCCGGCTGAAGTCGCGCCACGCGGTCGAGGACGCGGCTTGCGTTTTCAGGACTGTCGAGCCGTCGTCGAGGAGTTTTGTGGTTTGGGGCAGGTGGGCGGAGGCGGAATCGGTGAAGGACCTCGCGGTGTCCATCAGCAACTGCAGGTCTGGGCCGCTGCCTTGCAGGGCGTTGTCCAGTTCGTTGACCACGGTGCGCAGGTCCTCGGTCGGGACCGACGACGTTAGCGAGTCCACGTCGGACAAGAAGGTCTGCACGGGAAGGGGCAGGGTGGTGGAGCTCCGGGGGATGACGCTGCCGTCCTCCAGATAGGGACCCCGGTCGGTGGTCGGTTGCAGGTCGACGTATTGCTCGCCGACGGCGGAGCGGTTCGCGACGATTGCGCGGGCGTTCGAGGGGATCTGCGGGGCGGAGGTGTCCAGCAACAGGTCCGCTTCCATGCCGTGTTCGGTCAGGTGTAGTTGGCCGATCCGACCGACTGCCACGCCTCGGTAGGTGACCTCGCCGTTGGTGAAGATGCCGCCGCCTTCGGAAAGTTCCAGGTGCACGGTGTAGGTCCCGGCTCCGAAAAGGCGCGCGATCCCGGCGTATTTCGCGCCGACGAACGAGGTCGCGGCCAGCGCGACTATCACGAAGGCGATGACCTGGATCCGGATCCGTCTGGTGAGCATCACTGACCCCCGGAAGGGGGAGGCAGCGTCGGAAGGCCGGGCGGGACGCCTTGACCCGGCGGCGGCAGCGGGACACCGGCACCGGGCGTGACCGTGGCGTAGACGTTCAGGTAGTCGCCCTTGATCGCGTCCAGCACGGGGTCGGTGAACGGGAATGACGGCAGGATTTCCAGCGCCTTCGGCAGGTTTTGCCCCGCATCGGCCAGGCGGCGCAGGATGGGCGCGAGTGCGCGCAGGTCGGCGGCCAGGTCGTCGCGGCTCTTGTTCGTGACATCAGTGGCCACTGTGGACAGTTGGTCCAGCGATTGCAGCATGGTCACCAGCTGCGGTCGCTGGTCGGTGAGGGTCTTCAGGCCGGGGGTCAGGTCGGTGAGGGCGTCGGCGATCTGCTGGTTCCGGTCGGCCAGCGACGCCGACAGGTGGTTGAGGCCGTCCAGCGCGGCGGTGATGTCGCGGCGGTGCGCGTCGAGGTTCGTCATCAGCTGGTTGACCCCGGACAGGAAGCTGCGGATCTCCTCCTCGTTGCCGTCCATGGCCTTCGTCAGTTCGCGGTTGATCGTTTGCAGCTGCCCGATCCCGCCCCCGTTGAGCAGCAGCGACAGTGCGCCGAAGATCTCCTCGAACTCCGGGTTCCGGTTGGTTCGCGACACCGGGATGACCGCCTTGTCGCCCAGCTGCCCGGAAGGGGACGCGACCGGCGCGGCCAGTTCCACGAACTTCTCGCCCAGCAGCGACGATTGCCGCAGCCGGGCGACGGCGTTCGCGGGCAGGTGGACGTCGCCGTTCACCGCCAGGACGGTTTCGGCGGTCCAGCCGTCCGCGCCCAGGCGGATCGATTGAACGCGCCCGACCGGGACGTCGTCCACCTTCACCGCGGCTTGCGGCACCAGGTCCAGGACGTCGGCGAACTGGACGGTGACCTCGTACGGATGCGCGCCGAGGTCCGCGCCGCCGGGCAGCGGGAGGTCGTAGACGCCCCGGAAGCCGCCGGGTGCGGCGCAGCCGGCCAGCGTGCTCACCGCCAGCGCCAGGAAGAGCCTTCGCGCCTTCATCGGCCACCTCCCGTCACGGCCGCGTCCGTCGTCGGGAACGGCAGGTAATCCAGCAGGTCTGCGCGGCCTTGCAGACGTCCGGTATCCGGATCGACCGCGTTCAGCACGTTCTGCGCGGCCAGCGGGGCGACGTCCAGCGCTTCGGCCAGCGACGCGCGTTGGTCGACCAGCGTCTGCGTCGTCTTGGCCAGTTTGTCTACATTGGACTTGATCGCGGCCCGGTTGTCCCGGATGAAGCCCTGGACCGAAGCCAGCGCACCGCCGAGCGAGCGCAACGCGTCGGACAGTTCGCCGCGGTTCTCTGCCAAGGTGGCCGACACCTTGGCCAGCTGCTGATTCACGTCGGCGACCTGGCGGTCGTTCGTGGCGAGCATGGTGGTGAACTTCTGCAGCTCGTCGACGGTTCCGAACAGGTCCTGCGAGTTGCCCGCCAGGGTGCGGGCGAGGCGGGCGAAGTCGCGGACGGAGGTGTTGAACGCCTTGCCGTTGCCGTCCAGGTTCGCTGCGCCGGTGCGGAGGAGATCGGACAGCGCGCCGTGGGAGTTCGCGCCGTTCGGGCCGAGCGCTTTGCTCAGCGTGTCCAGGCTCGAATACAGCTGGTCCAGCTCCACTGGCGTGCCCGTGCGGGCAGTGCCGATCACTGCGCCGTCGGCTAAACGTGGGCCGCCGCGGGCGAGTTTGCCCAGCTGGACATAGCGGTCGGCGACCACGCTCGGCGCGATGACCAGCGCGGTGGTGTCGGCGGCGACGGGGATGTGCGGATCTACCGATAAGTCGACACGAACCTGGCCGCCCTGCGGAAGGACCGCGGTGACCTCGCCGACCTTCACCCCGAGCACCCGGACGTCGGAGCCGCTGTAGACGCCGACGGCCCGCGAAAAGTACGCCGTGACGCGGTATCGGCCGGACCCGGAGAACACCCACCACAGGACGCCGCAGATCACCAAGGCCATGACCAGCAGGAAGACGACGAAACGGTACGCGCGCGTGGTCATTTCGCGCCTTCCTTCGGCGGGGTGCACGGATCGCGGTTCTCCGGCAGGAGGCCGCACAGGTAGCTGTCGATCCAGCGGCCGTTGCCTGCGGTGTTGGTCAGCACGCGGAAGTACGGCCCGGCGAGTTTGAGGCTTTGCGCGAGGTTCTCGTCCTGCCGTTGCAGCAGATCGGTCACGCGGTCGAGCTGCTGCAACGCCGGAGCGAGCTGCGCGGTGTTGTCCGCGACGAGCCCGGACAGCTGCTTCGCGAGCTGCTGGGTGCCGACCAGCAACTGGTGGATCGCGTCGCGGCGGTGGTCCAGTTCGGTGAGCAGCAGGTCGCCGTCCTTGACGAGTTTCTCGAAGTCGTCGTTGGAGTTGGCGATCGTGGTGGTCAGTTTGCGCGCGTTGGCCAGCAGTTCGGCGATCTCGTTGTCGCGCGAGGAGATCGTTTTCGACAGCGCGCTCAGCCCGTCCAGCGCGGTGCGGACGTGCTGCGGCGAGTTGCGGAAGGTGTCGCTGATCGTGGAGAAGCTGGTCGCGAGCTGCTTCGTGTCGATCGCGCCCGCGGTGTCGGCGAGGCCGTTGAACGCGTCGGTGACGTCGTACGGGGTCACCGTGCGGTCGCGCGGGATCGGCTGGTCTGGGTCCTGCTCTGCCCGCCCGGCCGGGTCGAGGGCCAGGAACTTGCGGCCCAGCAACGTCTTGATCTTGATCTGCGCCGACGTCCGGTTGCCGATCCAGGCGTTCTTGACCCGGAAGCTGACCAGCACGTGGTCGTCGTCCAGGTCCACCTGGGACACTTCGCCGACCTTGATCCCGGCGATCCGCACCTCGTCGTCCGCCTGCAGTCCGGCGGCCTCGCTGAATTCGGCCTGGTAGGTGGTGCCGCCGAGGAACGGCAGGCGGTTGTAGTTCAGCGTGCCGGTGAGCACCGCGGCCAGCGCGAGGCTGCCGACGGCCCCCAGCACGAGCGGATTGCGCTCCCGGAACGACTTCACGCGCCGCACCTCGCCGCGGTCTCCGCGACGCCGCGCGGCGGCGACGTCTCCAGGACGGCTTTGCACAGGTAGAAGTTCATCCACGAGCCGTACGACCCGAGCGTGCCGATGCGGTCCATCTTCTTGGGCAGCGTGGTCAGTGCCTTGTCCACGTCGGCCTCCCCCTTGTTCAGGTTCCGGGTCAGCGCGTCGAGACCGGAGATGCTGTCCTCGAGCCCGGGCCGGATCTCGGTGAGCAGCCCGCTGGTGGACTGCGTCAGCTCGGCCAGCCCGGACACCGCGTCGCCGATCGCCGTGCGGTCCTCGGCGAGCCCGGACACGAGCTGGCGCAGCGTCGACACCAGCGTCGCGAGCGAATCTCCCTTGCCGTTCACGGTTTTCAGCACCGAGTTCAGGTTGCCGATCACCTCGCCGATGACCTGGTCGCGGCTGGCGAGCGTGCTGGTGAGCGATCCGGTGTGCTGCAGCAGTTCGGTCACCGTGCCGCCTTCTCCTTGCAGCACTTGGACAATCTCGCCGGACAGGTCGTTGACGTCCTTCGGCGAGAGGGCCTGGAAGAGCGGTTTGAAACCGTTGAACAGGTCGGTCAGGTCGAGCGCCGGAGTAGTGCGGTCCAGCGGGATTTCGCCGCCGGACGGCAGCACCCCGGTCGGGTCGCGGGGGCGCTCCAAAGCGAGATAGCGCTGGCCGACCATGTTGCGGTACTTGATCACCGCGGTCACGTTGGCGGGCACCGTGCGGCCGTCTTCCAGTGAGAAGCTGACGTGCGCGCGGTTCTGGTCGACGACGTCGAGGCCTTCGATCTGCCCGACCTTCACCCCGGAAATCCGCACGTCATCACCGACATTGAGCGCGGTGGCGTCGACGAAAGTGGCCCCGTACCGCTGGCTGCCGCCGACCGAGCCGCCGGTGATCGACAACGCGAGAACGACCGTCGCGAGCACGGTGATCAGGATGAAGATCAGGCTTTTGACCAGGGGAGCGGCAAGGTTTCTCACTTCGCCGTCACCTCCGTTCCGCGATAGAGCGGGCCGACCAGGACGCTGCTCCACATCGGCACGTCAGCGGTCGAAACCCCCAGCTGGGGCGCGAGCAACGGGCCCAGGAACTGCTGCTCCTGCGGGGAATTCGCGATGCCGAGGTCGCCGGTCGACGGCACGGTCGCCGGAGTGCCCGCGGTCGGCATCACCCCGCTCGGGTAACAGCGCGGGCCGGTTTTCTCGGTGTACGCCGGATCGTCCTTGCCCGGCACGTATTTCCCGCGCGACTTGGACACGGTGACCTCGACGTGCAGCCCGGGTTCTTTCGTTCCGGCGCCGAGGACCTTGTCCATCGACGGTTTTAAGTCGGTGAGCGCCTGTAGAGTGCAAGGGAAGCTGGGGGAGTACTTAGCACCGATTTCGAGCGGACGGCGGCTGTCCGCGGACAACGCGATGATGTTGTTCCGGTTCTGCTGCAGGAACGTCGTGAGGTCCTGCGACGACGTGGTCACCTGCTGATACAGCGAGCCGAGGTCGGTGCGCTTGGCGTTGATCGTGCCGAGGGTGACCGATGAGTCGGTGAGCGCGTCGAGCAGATCGGGTGCGATGTCGCCGTACATCTGGGTGACGGTGGCGAGGTCGCGCACGTTTCGGTCGAGCTGCGGCAGGTTCGGATTGAACCGCCGCAGGTAGTCCGACGCGGTCGCCAACGTCTGGCCCAGCTGTTCGCCGCGGCCTTGCAGTGCGGTGGAAACCGCGGTCAGCGTGGTGGCCAGTTTCTGCGGCTGCACTGCCTTCAGCACCGGGAGCAGGTTGTCGAAGACGCGCTCCAGCTCGATCGCGTTCGCAGACCGGTCCTGCGAGATCACGTCTCCGGCCCGCAACGGGCGCTTCCGGCCGGTGTCCGGAATGGACAGTTGGACGTACCGTTCGCCGAACAGGGTCTTGGGCACCAGCAACGCGGACACGTTGACCGGCAGCCATTTCACCTGCTCGGGATCCAGCGCCAGCGAGATCTCCGCACCGCCGCGGATCGCGCGCACGCCCCGGATCTCGCCGACCACGACGCCGCGCGCTTTCACCTGCCCGCCCGCGCGCAGCTGGTTGCCGACGCGGTCGGCCTGGAGAGTCACCGGGACCGTCGTGGTGAAGTCCTTGTTGTAGATCTTCACCGTGAGCAGCACGAACGCCGAAAGCGCCGCCAGGAACAGCACCCCGGCGGTGCGGACTCCGGTCTTGTGCCAGCGCCGGTTCATCCGGCCACCTGCACGGTCGTCGTCGCGCCCCAGATCGCGAGGCTGAGGAAGAAGTCCAGCACGCTGATCGCGACGATCGCCGTCCGCACCGCCCGGCCCACCGCGACACCGACGCCCGCCGGACCGCCGCTCGCGCGGAAGCCGTAATAACAATGCGCGAGCACCACGACGACGCTGAAGACCAGCACCTTCCCGAACGACCACAGCACGTCGCCGGGCGGCAGGAACAGCAGGAAGTAATGGTCGTACGTGCCCGCCGATTGCCCGAAGCCCCACACCGTGACCTGCCGCGACGCGAGATACGACGACAACAGGCCCACGGCGTACAGCGGAATCACCGCGATGAACCCGGCGATCACCCGCGTGGTCACCAGATACGGCACGCTCGGGATGCCCATCACTTCAAGCGCGTCGATCTCCTCCGAGATCCGCATCGCGCCCAGTTGCGCGGTGAACCCGCAGCCGACCGTCGCCGACAACGCCAGCCCGGCCACCAAAGGCGCGATCTCGCGGGTGTTGAAGTACGCCGAAATGAACCCGGCGAACGCCGACGTGCCCACCTGGTTCAGTGCCGAATAGCCTTGCAGCCCAACGACAGTCCCGGTCGCGACGGTCATCCCGACCATCACGCCGATGGTCCCGCCGATCACCGCGAGCGCGCCGCTGCCGAAGCTCACCTCGGCCAGCAGCCGGACGATCTCGCGCAGGTACCGGCGCACCGCGCGCGGCACCCAGCCGAGCGCGCGCAGGAAGAACAGGATCTGGTCGCCGAGAGTGTCGAGGAAGCCCAGCCTGCGGTCGATGGCCTCGAGCACGCGCGTCGGAGTCGGGGTGGCCATCAGCTTCCCTTCGGCGGCACGAGCTGGAGGTAGACCGTGGTGAGGACCAGGTTCAGCACGAACAGCAGCAGGAACGTGATGACGACGGACTGGTTCACCGCGTCGCCGACGCCCTTCGGCCCGCCGCGCGGGTTCAGTCCGCGATACGACGCGACGACCGCGGCGACGAACCCGAACAACAGCGCCTTGATCTCGCTGATCCACAAGTCCGGCAGCTGGGCCAGCGCGGAGAAACTCGCCAGGTACGCGCCCGGGGTGCCGCCCTGCATGATCACGTTGAAGAAGTAGCCGCCGAGCACGCCGACCACGCTGACCATGCCGTTGAGGAACACCGCCACGCCCATCGCGGCCAGCACCCGCGGCACGATCAGCCGCTGGATCGGCGAAACCCCCAGCACCTCCATCGCGTCGATTTCCTCGCGGATGGTGCGGGAACCGAGGTCGGCGCACATCGCACTGCCGCCCGCGCCCGCGATCAGGAGCGCGGTCACGATCGGGCTGGCCTGCTGGATGATCGCGAGCACGCTCGCCGCGCCGGTGAACGACTGCGCGCCGATCTGCGTGGTCAGCGACCCGATGTGCAGCGCGATCACCGCGCCGAACGGGATCGACACCAGCGCGGTCGGCAGGATCGACACGCTCGCGATGAACCAGAACTGCTGCACGAGCTCGCGGAACTGGAACGGACGGCGGAACGTCAGCCGGACGACGTCGAGACCCAGCGCGTAAAGCCGGCCGGTCTGGTGCAGTGCCGCGGCGCCGGGAAACGCCATCGCCCGACCTCCCAGCAATTTCCGGGCACGGCGGAATGCCCGCCGAACGCCCGTTCCGGTGCTGATCCGTTTGGCGGACCGGTCCGGTGCGGAAACTCCGGCGGGGTTACCGTGCGGTTTCGTTACTGGTCAGTACGCTAACGAGGGCCTTGCCCGCAGACAAGAACTTGCCCCGTCATCCGGGGTCACGGCGCAGTAACCGCCGAATTCTTGTGCGGTTGTGACAACTGCCGGGAATGCGGTTGTCAGTGCCGGAAAATAAAAACCGGTGCGGCGGTTTCCGGATATTTCAGCGAGCGAGCCAGCGGTGCAGCGAAGCGGTCAGCGCTTCGGGTGCGTCGAGTTGGATGAGGTGTCCGGCCGAACGGACCAATTCCAGCCCGGCGCCCGGGATCGCCCCGGCGAGCCGGTGTGCGCGATCGACCGGGATCCAGGTGTCCTCGGTGCCCCACACGACGAGCGTGGGCACGCTGACGTCGCGGTAGCGCGGCTCGATTTCGTCGGTGTACCGCTGATCGGCCTGCGCGATCTGCCGGTAGAACGCGGCCTGTCCTTCTGAACCGAGCCACGGCGTGACAAGCATGTCGTGGGCTTCGGCGGACAACGGACGATGCGCGGCGCCGGCGATGTACTCCCGCACCAGCGCCTCGTGCAGATTCGGCGGCAGTTGCGCGAACACGGCCGCGTTCTCCGCCACCAGACGGAAGAATTCCGAACCCCACGGGGCCAGCGCGACGACGTCCACCAGCGCCAGCGAGCGGTAAGCCGCTCCGTGCAACAGAAACGCGCGCAGGCTGACCGCGCCGCCGTAGTCGTGCGCCACCACGTCCGGCTCATCAAGGCCCCAGTGGTCCAGCAGCGCCGCGAACGTCTCGCCTTGCGCGGCCAGCGAGACGTCCTGTCCCTCGGCCTTGGTGGAACTGCCGTAGCCCGGCATGTCCCACAGGTACACGGTGAAGTCCGCCGCGAACGTCGCCGCGATCGGCTCCCACAGCTTCGACGACCACGGCGTGCCGTGACAGAACACGAGCGGCGGCCCCGAACCCTGCCGGGACCAGCGCACCTGCTGTCCGTGCTTGTCTTGCCAGTCGAAGACCTCCATCAGCGCTTGAGGTCCGCGACGATCTCGTACGAACGCACCCGGTCCTCGTGCCCGTGCACCATCGTGGTGATCATCAGCTCGTTCGCGTCGGTGTCGGCCAGCAGCTGGTCCAGTCCCTTGCGGACGCTCTCCGGACCGCCGACGATGCTCGACCCGAACCGCTCGGCGAGGAACGCGCGGTCCATTTCGGTGTACGGGTACTCGGCGGCGTCCTCCGGCGTCGCCAGCGCGATCGGGCGGCCGCGGCGCAGGCTCAGGAAGGTCAGCCCGCTCGGCCCGGCCAGGTACTCCGCGCGCTCGTCGGTCTCGGCGGCGATCACCTGCACGCCCAGCATCACGTACGGCTCGGAAAGCACCTCGGACGGCTGGAAGTTCTCGCGGTACAGCCGCACCGCCGGCAGCGTGTTTTCGGCGGCGAAATGGTGCGCGAAGGAGAACGGCAGCCCGAGCCGTCCGGCCAGCTGCGCGCTGAAGCCGGACGAGCCGAGCAGCCACACCGGCGGCTTGTTGCCCTCGGCGGTGACCGCGTTGACGCCGCGCGCCGCGTCCGGCTCGAAGTAGCTGATCAGCTCCATCAGGTGCTCGGGGAAGTTCTCCGCGGACAGCCCGCCCGGTCCGCGCAGCGCGAGCGCGGTGCGCTGGTCGGTGCCCGGCGCGCGGCCGATGCCCAGGTCGATCCGGCCCGGGTGGAACGCCTCCAGCGTGCCGAACTGCTCGGCCACCACGAGCGGCGCGTGGTTCGGCAGCATGATCCCGCCGGACCCGACGCGGATGCTCTCGGTGGCGTCCGCGACGTGCCCGATCAGCACCGCCGTGGCCGAGCTCGCGATGCCCGGCATGTTGTGGTGCTCGGCGAGCCAGTACCGGTGATAGCCCAGCCGCTCGGCATTGCGGGCGAGATCGAGGGTGTTGCGCAGCGCCTCGCCGACCCCCTTCCCTTCGGAAACGGGGGAGAGGTCGAGCACGGACAGCGGCACGTCAGGCAGGGAGGTCACGTACAGCCGTAACGCATGCGGCCGCGATTCCCTTCCCGCCTACGCGTGCGGCAGCCAATCCGGGTTCGAGGCGAGCACGATGAGCTGCTGGGTCGCGCGGGTGAGCGCGACGTACAGCACGCGCCGCCCGGTCGAGGACTCGGTGACCAGGTCCATCGGCTCGACCAGCACGACCGCGTCGTATTCGAGGCCCTTCGAATCGAGGGACCCGACGACCTTGAGCCGCTCGTCGGTCTGCCCGGCGAGCCAGCCTTCGACCTCTTCGACACGGTCCATGGCGGTGATCACCCCGACCGTGCCCTCGACCGCGCCGAGCAGTTCCTTAGCCGCGGTCTGCGTCGCCGTCGCCAGCGCCGCCTGGTCGACCGGCCGGACCTCCGGCTCGATTCCGGTGGTGCGCACGGCCTTGGGCAGTTCGTCGGCCTGCGCGTGGCCCGTGACCACCTTCGCCGCCAGGTCGAAGATCTCCGCCGAGTTCCGGTAGTTCGTGCGGAGCGTGAAGCGCCGACGCGTGGTCTTCACTCCGAACGCCTGGTCGCGCGCCTGCGCCGCCTCGTCCGGATCCGGCCACGAACTCTGCACCGGGTCGCCCACGACGGTCCAGCTCGCGTACTTGCCGCGACGGCCGATCATCCGCCACTGCATCGGCGAAAGGTCCTGCGATTCGTCGACGACCACGTGCGAGTACTCGTCGTAGTGCTCCGGACGGTGCGGCGCGCCTCCGGAACTGCCGCGCTCCGGGGCTACCTCGACGACGGTCTGGCGACGGCGGCGCTTCGGCTCCGGACCGACCAGCACGCGCAGTTCGTCCAGCAACGCGACGTCCGCGACCGACCAGCCGCGCGAACGGTCCGCGAAATCGGCCGACAGCAGGCTGATCTCGGTGCGGTTCAGGATGCCCTTCGACGCGGCGGCCATCCGCTTCTCGTTGCCCAGCCACTTGAGCACCTGCGCCGGGTACAGCACCGGCCACCACACCACCAGGAACCGGTGGAAGTCGATGCGCTCGCCGAGATCGTTGATCAGCTCCGCGCGGTCGATCTCCTTGCCGTCCGCCTTCGCGTACTCCTCGGCCTTGTCCGCCAACGCCGCCAGCAACAGCTCTGCCACGCGTACGCGCGACCGGTTCGGCGGCGCGCCCTGCGTGTGCGCCTTGCGCCGTACCTTCTCCAACTCGCGCGCGGTGAGCTTCAGCACTTCGCCGCGATAGACGATCTTCAGCTCCGTCGGCGCTTCGGGCGGGGTGTCGCGCAACGCGCGCAGAAGCACCCTTCGCATCCGAAGCGAACCCTTGATCGCGGCCAGTGCGGCTGTGTCCTGTCGAGTCGCTTCGAGACCGTCGAGGACTTCGCCGAGCGCGCGCAGCTCTACGTTCGTTTCGCCCATCGACGGCAACACGCGCGAGATGTACGTGGTGAAGACGCCCGAAGGACCGATCACGAGAACGCCCGCGCCGCCGAGCTGACGGCGGTGCCGGTACAGCAGGTACGCGGCACGGTGCAGCGCGACGGCGGTCTTGCCGGTGCCCGGACCGCCGGTGATCTCGGTGACACCGCGCCACGGCGCCCGGATGACGTCGTCCTGTTCCTTCTGGATCGTCGCCACGATGTCGCGCATCTTCTCGCCGCGCGAGCGGCCGAGCGCGGCCATCAGCGCGCCCTCGCCGACGATCTGCATGTCCTCGGGGACGGCGTCGGCGATCAGCACGTCGTCGTCCACGTCCAGCACCGTCTGCCCGGAGCAGCGGATCACGCGGCGGCGCACGACGTCCATCGGCTCTTCGGCGGTGGCCTGGTAGAACGCGGCGGCGGCGGGCGCGCGCCAGTCGGTGACCAGGTTGTCGAACTCGGTGTCGCGGATCCCGAGGCGGCCCACGTAGATGTGCTCGCGGTCGAGGTGGTCGAGCCTGCCGAAGACCAGTCCCTCGTACTCGGCGTCGAGCGTCTGCAGGGTCTGGTTCGCGTGGTAGACCATCATGTCGCGCTCGAACAGCATCGACGCCTGCTCGAAGATCGCTTCGCGCTGTGCTCCCTGGCCCAGCTCGTAGCCCTTGGCCCGCATCGCCTCGGCCTGGGTCCGCAGCTCGGCGAGCCGCGTGTAAACCCGGTCGACGTGTGCCTGCTCGACGGCGATCTCAGCCCGTCTCACCCGGGGTTCCGACACGCAACGCTCCCTTGAACTCCATCAACGCGCCTCTGAAGGGCGAAGGACGACTCTACGCGCCCGCGCGCGCGGGTTCGGCAAGTCCTGCCCAACGCCACATCGCGACCTTGGGCGAAGATGGCCGGGTGACGAGGATCGTGGCGGGGAAGGCGGGCGGACGGCGGCTGAAGGTGCCGCCCAAAGGCACCCGCCCGACGTCGGAGCGGGTGCGGGAAGCACTGTTCAACGCCCTCGAAGTGGCCGGCGAGCTGGACGGAGCCCGCGTGCTCGACCTCTACGCCGGCTCGGGCGCGCTCGGTCTCGAAGCGCTTTCGCGCGGCGCCGCGGACGCGTGGTTCGTGGAAGCCGACCGCCGGGCCGCAGACGTGCTTCGCGGCAACGTCGCCGAGTTGCGGCTGGGCGGCACGGTGCGAGCCGGGCAAGTGGAGACAGTGGTCGCCGCGCCTGCGACGGTGCAGTTCGACGTGGTGCTCGCAGATCCGCCGTACGCGGTCGACGCTGCTTCGCTGGGCACAGTGCTCGCGTCGCTACACAGCGGCGGCTGGCTCACCGAAGGCGCGTTGGCAGTGATCGAACGCGCTGCGCGCGACGGTGCTCCGGACTGGCCGTCGACCTTCAAGCCGCTTCGCGACAAGCGCTACGGCGACACAGCGCTGTACTGGGCTGAGTACGACAGCTCATCTGAGGTGTGACGCAGTCGTCACGAGAGCGCGCGCGACGGCGGGGCTTGATAGCGTCCGCGCCATGCGGCGTGCGGTCTGTCCCGGCTCTTACGATCCGGCCACCAACGGACATCTCGACATCATCGAGCGGGCTTCGGCGCTCTTCGACGAGGTTGTCGTCGCCGTGGGGGTGAACAAGAGCAAGAAGGGCCTCTTCAGCGTCGAGGAACGCATGGAGATCCTGCGCGAGATCACCGCGAAACTGCCGAACGTGCGCGTCGATTCGTGGCAGGGCCTGCTCGTGGACTACTGCCGCGAGAACGACATCGCTGCGGTCGCGAAGGGCCTGCGCTCGGTCAGCGACTTCGACTACGAGCTGCAGATGGCCCAGATGAACCGCGAGCTCACCGGCCTCGAAACGCTGCTGATGGCCAACAACCCGGCGTACGGCTTCGTGTCCAGCTCGCTGGTCAAGGAGATCGCGGCGCTCGGCGGCGACATCGAGAACCTGGTGCCGCCGGTGGTCTACGAACGCCTCGTCGCGGTCTACGCCAAGCGGGACTGAGCACCGCGTCCGGCCGGAAGGCCAGTCCAGCGGCCGATTTAGCCTGAACGGATTACTGCCTTCGTCGGGACTTCGGCCGCGGCCCGAAGCTGTTCACCTCGCGTCATTCTGCAGACCACCCGTCCGGGTTACCGTCCGAAAATGACCAACAACCGCAGCCGCATAGTCGGTGTCCTTTTCGCACTGCTGGTCGGTTTCCTGGGGTTCGGCACGGCCGCGGAGGCCGTCCCGCTGTCCCCGGCGGCTCCGGCGTCCGTGCAGCCGAAGCAGAACTCCTGCGGGGATCTGTCCGGCTTCACGCACGTCAAGCTGTCGGCGCTGCCCGCGCAGGCGACTGACACCTACAAGCTCATCCAGACGAACGGGCCGTTCCCGTACCCGAAGAACGACGGCGTCGTCTTCACCAACCGCGAGGGGATCCTGCCCTCCTGCGCGTCGAGCTACTACCACGAGTACACCGTGCCCACGCCCGGTTCGAGCAACCGCGGCACCCGCCGGATCGTGACCGGCCAGGGCGGCGAGTACTTCTACACCGGCGACCACTACGAGTCCTTCCAGGTCATCGACATCGACGGCGGCAGCACCCCGACGAAGTGCGGCGACCTGTCGAAGCTGAGCCCGGTCGGCTACTCGACGCTGTCCGCCGACGCCAAGAAGGTCGTCGACGGCGTCCGCGAGGGCACCCTCAACGACGGCACGACCTACGAGAACCGCGAGGGCGTCCTGCCCGCGTGCGACGCCGGCTACTACACGCTGTACGACGTCGGCTCGGAAGACCGCGTGATCTCCGGCAAGGGCGGCGAGCTCGTCTACACGCCGGACCACTACGCCACCTTCAAGAAGATCGATCTCAACAGCTGACGCTGGTTCGGGAGGGGCGGTCTCACCGACGAGTGAGGCCGCCCCTTCCCGTGCGCACCAGGACACGCCCGGTCGGGTGCTCGTTCACCGGTTCAGGCTGCGAAGCGGGCAGACTGGAAGCCAGTGATCGGGGAAACTGCTTGAGGGAGTGGCCGTGTACCGGGTTTTCGAGGCACTCGACGAGCTCGTCACGATCGTCGAAGAGGCCCGTGGGGTTCCCATGACGTCCAGCTGCGTGGTGCCCCGCGGCGACGTCCTCGAGCTGCTCGACGACGTCCGCGACGCGCTTCCCGGCGAAGTGGACGACGCGCAGGACGTGCTCGACAAGCGCGACGACCTGCTGCTTGCCGCGCGCAAGGAGGCGGGGGAGACCGTCTCGAGCGCGAACGAGGAAGCCGAGCGGACGGTGTCGGACGCCACGTCCGAGGCCGAGCGCATCCTCGCCGACGCGCGCGCCCGCGCCGAGCAGATGCTGGGCGACGCGCACAACGAGGCCGAGCGCATGGTCGCGGGCGGGCAGGCCGAGTACCAGAACCTCACCGAACGGTCCCGCGCCGAATCCGAGCGGATGATCCAGGCCGGCCGCGACGCCTACGACCGCGCGATCGAGGACGCCCGCGCCGAACAGGCCCGGCTCGTCTCGCAGACCGAGGTCGTGCAGGCCGCGCACGCCGAGTCCGCGCGGATCGTCGACGAGGCGCACGCCGAAGCCGACCGCCAGCGCGCCGATTGCGACGCGTACGTGGACGGCAAGCTGGCGGAGTTCTCCGAGCTGCTGGCGACCACGCTGCGCACCGTCGACTCGGGCCGTAACCACCTGCGCTCGCCCTCGACCGGCCATGGCGGCGGTCGCTCGACGCTGTACGACTACCAGGTCTGACCCGCGGCGGCGCTTGGCGCGACCGGCTGAATGCGCGCCCGGCGGGGTGAGCCTCGCAGGTGCGGATGCCGGTCGGAACCGGCTTCGCCGCGCACTAGCCCCGGCCAGCTCTAACGAGGTTGCGGGGGCTGCGTACGCTGGTAGGCGATGTCCGAAAACCCTGCCCAGAACCCCCGCCCCGCGCAGCTCGACGACCGCAGCCCGTGGGTGGTCGACACCCGTGAGCTCGGCCGCCGCGCGGGACTCAGCCGGGAGTTGCGCCGCAGCGCGCCCGTGCCGACCTCGCTCGGCGTCCCCGGCGTGCTCGAAATCCGCGAAGGCGAGCCGGTCGAGCTCGACCTGATGCTCGAATCCGTCGTCGAGGGCGTCCTCGTCACCGGCACCGCCTCGGCGGTCGCCACCGGCGAGTGCTCGCGCTGCCTCGACCCGGTCACCGAGGACGTCGAGGTCGACCTCACCGAGCTGTTCGCCTACCCGGGCTCGGCCACCGAGGAGACCACCGACGAGGACGAGATCCCCCGCCTGGTCGACGACCGGATCGACCTCGAGCCGACCGTCCGCGACGCCGTGGTGCTGGCGCTTCCGCTCGCCCCGCTGTGCCGCGAGGACTGCCCGGGACTGTGCATCGAATGCGGCGTCAAGTGGGCCGATCTCGAGCCCGGACACGGGCATGAGAAGATAGATCCTCGGTGGGCCGCGCTGGTCGAGCGATTCGACGAGAACGCGGGCGAAAAGCCTGCGCACGGCTCCGGAGAGCAAGCCTGACGAGCGTCCAGCTCGATCCGGGAGAAGTAAGTTCGCTCGCATCCGCGAGCAGACCGTTTGAAGGAGATCTACTCGTGGCCGTCCCGAAGCGGAAGATGTCGCGATCCAACACGCGCTCCCGCCGCAGCCAGTGGAAGGCGGCTCCGGTTCAGCTGGTGCCCTGCTCCAACCGCGCCTGCCGCCAGCCGAAAATCCAGCACGTCGCTTGCCCGGCTTGCGGCCAGCACAACGGCCGCCAGGTCGTCGAGCCCGCCTGAGCGGGCAGCCGACCATGGGGGGTAAGCCCGTCGGAGGACCCGCGGCCGATCCCGCATCGTTGCTCGAGGCGCTCGGGGTCGTTCTCGACCCCGAGCTGCTCCGTCTTTCGCTCACGCACCGCTCGTACGCGTACGAGCACGGCGGCCTGCCGCCGAACGAACGACTGGAGTTCCTCGGAGACGCGGTGCTCGGCCTCGTCGTCACCGACCACCTCTACACCACCCACCCCGACCTGCCCGAGGGCCAGCTCGCGAAGCTGCGCGCCAGCGTCGTCAACATGCACGCGCTGGCCGGCGTCGCGCGCGGGCTCGGCGAGGGCGGGCTCGGGGCGCATCTGCTGCTGGGCAAGGGCGAAGAGCTCACCGGCGGCCGGGACAAGGCGAGCATCCTCGCCGACGGTCTCGAAGCCGTCATCGGCGCCACGTACCTCGCGCACGGCATCGAGGTCGCGCGCAAGCTCGTGCACCACCTCTTCGACGGGTTGCTGGCCGAGGCTCCGCTGCGCGGGGCAGGCCTCGACTGGAAGACCAGCCTGCAGGAGCTGACCGCCTCCGGGGGACTCGGCGTGCCCGAGTACCGCGTCGAGGACAGCGGTCCCGACCACCGCAAGGAATTCACCGCCACCGTGCTGGTGGCGGGCCGTGCGCTGGGCGAAGGCAACGGCACCACGAAGAAGGAAGCCGAGCAGAAGGCCGCGGAGACCGCCTGGCGGGCCCTGTCGGAGGAACTCGGCACGGGCGACGACGCGAGCTGACGCGTCGCACTCTTCCCGGGGCCGGTCGACCTAGGTCGACCGGCCCCGTTTTTTGTCGGTGGCGCCGGGCAGAATGAGCGCATGCCCGAACTACCCGAGGTCGAGACCGTCCGCGCCGGTCTCGAAGCGCACGTCGCCGGCCGTACCGTCCGGGCCGTCGAGGTGCTGCACGACCGCGCCATCCGGCGGCACGCCCAGGGAGCCGCCGACTTCACCGGACGGCTCGCCGGAGTCACGATCGAAGCCGCCCGGCGGCGCGGCAAATACCTGTGGCTGGAACTGTCCGACGGCGAGGCGGTGCTGGCGCATCTCGGCATGAGCGGCCAGATGCTGGTGCAGCCCGAGGACGCGCCGGACGAGAAACACCTGCGCGTCCGGGTCCGGTTCGCCGACGACGGACCGGAACTGCGGTTCGTCGACCAGCGCACGTTCGGCGGGCTGGCGCTGGACGAACTGGTCGAGGTCGACGGCGACAGCCTGCCCGGCACGATCGCGCACATCGCCCGGGACCCGATGGACCCGAAGTTCGATCCGGAGGCGGCGGTGCGCGCACTGCGCTCGCGGCGGACCGAGGTGAAGCGTGCGCTGCTGGACCAGACGTTGGTGTCCGGGGTGGGCAACATCTATGCGGACGAGGCGTTGTGGCGGGCCAAGCTGCATTGGTCCCGGCCGACCGAGAAACTCACTGCCGCGCAAGGGCGAACGCTGTTGTCGGCGGCCAGTGACGTGATGTCGGCTGCGTTGCTCGTGGGCGGGACGTCGTTTGACGCGCTTTATGTGAATGTGAACGGTCAGTCTGGGTATTTTGAGCGCTCGCTCGACGCGTACGGCCAGGAAGGGATGCCGTGTCGTCGGTGCGGGTCGCCGATCCGGAGGGAGCCGTTCATGAACCGGTCGTCGTTCTCGTGCCCGCGGTGTCAGCGGCGGGCTCGGGCCGCTTAGTCGGCCGGAGTCGAGAGAAGGCCAAGCCAGCGGCGGTCGTCGCCAGTGCGAGCCATGCGAACCGGTCGCCGAAGCGGGTGTGGAGTGTCTGGCCGGGGTCGGCGGGGACGTCGGTGGCCGCCGGTGCGGGCCTAGTCGAGGACGCGGGCGTAGCTGTCGGGCAGCGTCAGGCTGCCGTTCGCGTCGCGGTGTCAGCGGCGGACTCGGGTCGCTTGGCAGCGCGGAGGCGGGTGAACACTAAGCCAGCAGCGGTCATCGCCAGCGTGAGCCAAGCGAACCAGTCGCCGAAGCGGGTGTAGAAGGTCTGGCCGGGACCCGCCGGGACGTCGGTGATGACTGACGTGAACGGGGCTGGGCCGCCGGTGCGGGCTTCGCCCAGGACGCGGCCGTAGCCGTAAGACAGCATCAGGCTGCCGTTCGCGTCGGAGAGGGCTATCGACTGTCCGCTTTCGACACCTCGGAGCAGCGCGTTGCGGGTGTGCTGCCAGCCGCCCTCGTCGTTGGTGCCCGGTGGGACCGCCAGTTCCGCGGGGACGGCGAGGATCCGCGAACCGGCGGCGGCGTAGTCGCGGCTGGGGGAGGGGAACGTCGTGTCGCCGCAGATCACCAAGCCGGTCGGGATCCTCGCGCCGGGGACGAGCACCAGGTCCTGGCCGGGCGGGCTCACCAGGTCGTGGTGCTTTAGGTAGCGAGCGGGCACCGAGCCGTCGGCGGGGAAGGCCAGTGCGTAGTCGTAGTTGTGCTTGCCGGGGCGGTCGTAGTACTCGAAGCCGACCACGATCGCCGCACCACGGGCCTTCGCCGCGCGTCGCATCGGCTCGACCAGTGCGGCGGGCCATTCTTCTTTGGCGCTGAAAGCGGCTTCGGGCAGGACAACCAGCTGCACGCCGTCGGGCATGGCGGAGATTTGGTCGAGGTACTCCTGCACCAGGGCACGGCCGCGAGCGGTGCCGAGTTCAGGACCCCAGTGGTAGCCAGCGTTTTGCGTGATCGCGGCCATCCGCACCGTCGGGCCGCCCGTGCCGGAAAGTCGTAGGGCACCGCCGCCGAGGGACAGCGTCACGATGACTGCGGCGACCACACCGGTGCGCAGCCGGGAAGCGCCGGGTGCGCACATCGCGGCGACCGCACAGGCGGGCAACAGCACCAGAAACTCGACGCCCCACATTCCGGCCCACGACGCGGTTTGCAGTACGAGGGGCGCGTCGCCTTGGTCGTTGGCGAGGGAACCCATCATTCCCATCGGGTTCAAGGTCGCGATCAAGTACAGGAGGGCAGTCCACGCCGCGGGGGCGGCCAGGCTGGCCAGCAACGTCCGGCGGCGGCGCGCCAAGGCCCAGAAAAGCCAGACCGCGAACGTGAACACCAGCGACATCCCGACATCGATGGCGGCGCCGAACGGCCACAGCGGTTCGTCGCCGGAATGTGCTTGGTAGGCCCACATATTCGCGGTGCCGAGCAGGAACGCGCCGAACGCGGTGCCCGCGGCGGTCCAGCCGCCGACGCGGGTTGCCAGCAGCAGCACCGGAAACGGCGCGAGCCAGGTCAACGCGGCGATCGGCGCGAGGCCGGTGCCGAAGTAGAAGAGCGCCGCCGAAGACAGGAGTGCGGCTGGGATTTGCCAGCGGGCGTGAGGTTTTGAGGTCATCGGAGGCCCTTCGGGGGCTCCGTTGGCCGAGGTTGCGCGGCCTGGATCTCTCGGCGGGCGTGAGGTTTCGAGGTCATCGGAGACCCTCCGGAGGCTCCGTTGGCCGAGGTTGCGCGGCCCGGATCTCTCGGCGGGCATTACGTTCTGAGGCCATCGAAAATCCTCCGGGAAGTACGTCGGCACAGTGCGCGGAACTCGGGTTCCGCCACCCCCATCCGGCCGGCGAGGTAGTGCAGCACCATGCCTTGCGTCTGCGTGCTCACGGTCAGCGCGGCTTCGAGCGGATCGTCGTCGCGCAGCACGCCGTCGCGCATGCCTTCTTCGATCAAGCGCACCAGCGCGGTGAACGGCGGCGATCCGGGCTCGCGGAAACCGTCCGGGTACAGCCGGGCTTGGGCGCCGTCGTCGGTCATCAGGAAGCGGTACAGGTGCGGTTGGCCGAGTGCGAAATCCAGGAACCGGGCCAGCAGCGCGTCGAAGCGGTCGAACCAGTCGCCGTCCGGGGCCGGGTCTTTCCACGCCGCGCCCAGTTCGCGGCCGGTGGCGTCGGCGACCGCGCGCAGCAGGACCTCTCGGTTCTCGTAATGCCGGTAGATCGCCATCGCGGTGACTCCGGCGGCTTCGGCGACCCGGCGCATGCTGACCGCCGCCGCGCCCTCGGCGGCGATGATCTCGCGCGCCGCCGACGCGAGCCGTTCGGCTGTCGGGATCTCGACCATGTCTACACTGTAGACCAGGATGTCTACGCTGTATACCTGACCGTTTGTCTCCCGCTGACCTGGCCGGATGGGCAGCGATACCGCCGGATGGCCGCTCGCCGCGCACACTACTGCGCTATGCGTGGTACCTTCTCTCGCGTAACACCGGGGAAGGAACGCCGTGGAGATCAGTCAGCTGCTCAAGGGAGTGCTGGACCTGGCGGTCCTCGCGGTGCTGCGCGACGACGACGGGTACGGCTACGACGTGCTGCGAAGACTTCGGGTCGCCGGCCTGGGCGAGGTCGGGGACGCATCGGTGTACGGCACGCTGCGGCGGCTGTACAAGGCGGGGTTGCTGACGTCCTATGTGGTTCCGAGCGAAGAAGGCCCGCACCGCAAGTACTACAGCTTGAACGAGCGGGGCCGGGCGCGGCTCGCCGAATCGGCGCGCACGTGGCGCAGCTTCGCGTCCACTATGGACAGTTTGGTGAAAGAGCGGGCCTGACCGCGCGGACAGGCGGAACGCGGCACGAATCGGGGAGAGGCAGCAATGAGCACGGACAAGCCGACGGCCGCGCGGGCGTACCTGTCGAGGGTGCGCACCGCGCTCGCGGATCTGCCCGCGAACGAGATCGAGGAACTGCTCGAGGACGTCCGGCCGCAGCTGGCCGAGATGGAGACGGAACTCGGGGCGGCGGCGAAGGTCGAGGACCTCGTCGCGCGGCTCGGCACCCCGGAGAGCTACGCGGCCGAGTTGCGGGCGTCCGGCGGCTACCCGCCCGCCCCGGCGGCTCCGGAAGCGGCGACCGAGGTGCTCCCGGCGGCGAAGCCGGGCCGGGTCGGACCGCGGCTTGCCCTGTGGGGCTTGCTGTTCAGTGCGGCGGGGACGGCGCTTGTGGCGTTCTCCGCCGCGGTGCGTTTCGACGCCGAGGTGCTGATCGGGATGCTCGTGCTCGCCCCCGTCTTCGCGGTGAGCGTGGCGTTCCTGCTGCTCCGCGGCGTCGACGCGATGCGGGAGCTGCCGGAGGTGGTCCGCGCCAAGGCGATGGTGAAGTCGATGCGGGAGGACCGGTCGGCCGACCGCGCGCTCACGTATCTCAACTCGCTGAAGCCGGCGTGGTGGGTGGTCTGCGGGTTCGCGCTGCTGGCGTTCGGGCTGCTGCTGATGGTCCGGAACCTGCATGCGATCCTGCTGCTGCCGGTGCTGCTGGTCGGCGCGGGCCTGGTGATGTGGGCGGGCCCGCGCACCAAGGCCGACGGACGGATGCTGTGGATCGCGGTTCCGGTGTCGGCGTTCGTGGTGGGCAGCGCGTTCGGCGGCCTCGGCGCGGCGGTCAACCTCGTCCGCGACCGCTCGTACTCGTCGAACTCCACCCCGATCTACACCTCGTCGATGTACCAGGACTCCCACGGCAACGACTCGCTGCGCTACGGCCAGCACGAACTGACCAACCTGTACGTCTTCGACGCGAACGGCAAACCGCTCGAGAACGTCTACCTGTACGACGACCGGGGCCGCCCGCTCACCATCACGCGCTACGGCTGCGAGAAGGACACCGGCACGAGCCAGATGACCGGCCAGGACAACCAGTTCCCGCGCCCGAAGGTCGTCGAGGGAGTGCAGGACGACCACGGGAACGTCAACGGCTACAACGGTTATCGCGGATACTGCCGGGAGGACGCGGGGGTGCCGTTCGCGGCGGTGATCCCGAAGGCCCCCACGCCGGTTCCGCCGACCGCTCCGACGAAGGCCGCTCCGCCGACGCGGTAAGCGCGCCCTCGTGAGCGTTGATTCCGGTCAGAACCGGCATCGGCACTCACGAGACCCCGCCTCCCGGAAAAGCCCCGGAACGCGAAACCGGGTGCCCAGGCCGCGAACGGCCCGGGCGCCCGGGAGGCGAGTCGCCGGAACTCAGTGGTTGAACGCGGAGCGCGCGGCCAGGTCCGCCAGCAGCTGGCGGCCCTTCTCGGCGTTGCGCGGCTGCGACAGCACGTCGTAGCGCTGGGCGACCAGCTGGCTTTGCGAGATGAACCCGCGCTTGTTGCGGTTCGCCGCGTAGCCCAGTGCGCCGAAGGCCACGTTGAACACGACACCCGCGGCGAGGCCGAGCACGATCGACAGCAGTCCGGCGGCCGGGTTGAGCATGCTCAGCACCAGGCCCAGGAACAGGCCGAACACCGCGCCGGACATGGCCGCGCTGCTGAGCATCCGGCTCCAGCTCATCTTGCCCGCGATGCGCTCCACCAGCATCGGCTGGACCCCGACGATCGTGACGTCGGTGACCGGGAAATCAGCGTGCGCGAGGTGGTCGACGGCCTGCTGGGCCTGTTCGTAGGACTGGTACGACCCGATCGGCCACCCGGTGGGCAGCGTCGGGAGCTGCGGCCGCGCCTGCTGCTGGCTGAACGTGGTCTGCGTGAATGCTTCAGTCATCCCTCTCACCTCTCTTGCCCGGTCCAACGCACGAGGCGGCGGATTTGGTCCCGGACGCACCCGATTCACAGTATCTTCTCAGCCGGGCAACCCGGACATAGCAGGCGCCGTGCGGGGGAGGCCGGGCGAGCGCGCGTTTAAAGGTATGAGAAAATACCTTTCAGTGGATTGACCGAGGCCCGACGGCCCGGTAGGAAGAAGCCGCAAAGGACCTGATCCGAACCTTTGGGGCGATGCGATGGCGGCCAGGCGAGGAATGCTCACGCTCGAAGAACTCCGCGAACGGGTGACGGCGGGCACGATCGACACGGTGCTCGTCGCGCTCACCGACATGCAGGGGCGGCTCCAGGGCAAGCGCTGTTCGGCGGAGTACTTTCTCGAAGAGGTAGCCGGCCACGCGACCGAGGCGTGCAACTACCTGCTCGCGGTGGACGTCGACATGAACACCGTCGACGGCTACGACATCTCGTCCTGGCAGAGCGGTTACGGCGACTTCGTGCTCCGGCCGGATTTCGCGACGCTGCGGGAGATCCCGTGGCAGGAGGGCACCGCGCTGGTGCTCGCGGACGTCGAGCGCGTGCAGGGCGGCCCGGTTTCCGTTTCCCCGCGCCAGGTGCTGCGCCGTCAGCTCGACCGGCTCGCCGAGCACGATCTGAAGGCATACGCGGGGACCGAACTCGAGTTCATCGTGTTCGACGACTCCTACGAGTCCGCGTGGGACAAGCGCTACCACGACCTCAAACCGTCCAATCAGTACAACGTCGACTACTCCATGCTCGGCACCGCGCGCATCGAGCCGCTGCTGCGCCGGATCCGCAACGAGATGGCGGGCGCAGGCCTGTATCCGGAGTCGGCGAAGGGCGAGTGCAACCCGGGTCAGCACGAGATCGCCTTCCGCTACGCCGAAGCGCTCGCGACCTGCGACAACCACGGCATCTACAAGAACGGTGCGAAGGAGATCGCCGCGCAGGAGGGCAAGAGCCTCACGTTCATGGCGAAGTACAACGAGCGCGAGGGCAACTCCTGTCACATCCACCTGAGCCTTCGCAGCAAGTCCGGCGAAGCGGTGCTTCCCGGCGACGGTGACCACGGCTTCTCGAAGCTGATGCAGCACTTCCTCGCCGGACAGCTGGAGGCGTTGCGCGAGCTGACGTACTTCTTCGCCCCGAACATCAACTCCTACAAGCGTTACGTCCCTGGCAGCTTCGCGCCGACAGCGATCGCGTGGGGCACGGACAACCGTACGTGCGCGTTGCGCGTTGTCGGACACGGTGACGGGTTGCGTGTCGAGAACCGCGTACCCGGCGGAGACGTGAACCCGTACCTCGCTGTCGCCGCGATGGTCGCTGCAGGGCTGCACGGCATCGAGAACGAACTGCCGTTGGAACCTGAGTTCGTCGGCAACGCGTACGCCTCTGACAAACCGACCGTGCCCGTCACGCTCGCTGAAGCGGCTGAAGCCCTCGAAGGCAGCCGTATCGCGCGAGATGCCTTCGGTGGCGATGTAGTCGACCATTACCTCAACGCCGCGCGGATCGAGCGCGAAGCGTACGAGCGAGCTGTGACCGATTGGGAGCGCATCCGTGGTTTCGAACGACTCTGACCCGCCCGTCATCGGGCTCAGCACGTATTCGGAACAGGCGAAGTTCCTGGCCTGGGACACCGAAGCGACGCTGTTGCACCGGGTGTACGCGGACTGCGTGGTCAAGGCGGGCGGAATTCCGGTGCTGCTGCCGCCGGTAAGCACGGCCTACGACGCGCTCGTCGGACGCATCGACGGTCTTGTCCTCACCGGCGGCGCAGACGTCGAACCCAGCCGTTACGACCAGGAGCCGCACCCCGCGACGTACATCCGCCCGGAGCGCGACGCGTTCGAGTTCGGCCTGTTCGCGGCGGCGCGTGCGGCCGGGAAGCCGGTGCTCGGCGTGTGCCGCGGGCTGCAAGTCATGAGCGTCGCGCTCGGCGGCACGCTCTCGCAGCACCTGCCGGAAACCCTCGGCGACGCAACGCATCAGCCCGCTCCGGCGACGTTCGGCACCAGCACGGTCAACCTGGTCGACGGCACGCGGGCGGCCGCGATCCTCGGCCGGGAAACGAAAGTCCAGTGCTACCACCATCAGGCGATCGACCGGCTCGGCTCCGGCTTGGTCGCGTCCGGCCACGCGGCGGACGGGACGATCGAGGCCGCGGAGATGCCGGGGGAGTTCGTGCTCGGCGTGCAGTGGCATCCGGAGCAGGACGGCGACGACGTCCGGCTGTTCGCCGCGCTGGTCAACGCCGCGCAGGAGGGGAAATGACGACGTTCGAGGTGCGCAACCCGGCGACCGCGGAAGTGGTGCGCCAGGTCGATCTGACCACCGAGGCGGAGACCGACGCCGCGATCGCTCGCGCGCACGCCGCGTTCCCGGCCTGGCGGGCGGTCGCCCCCGGCGATCGGGCGCGGCTGCTGCGCCGGTTCGCCGACGCGGTCGACGCCGACGTCGAGAACCTGGCCCGGCTGGAGGTCGAGAACTCCGGGCACACCATCGGCAACGCCCGCTGGGAAGCGGGCAACGTGCGCGACCTGCTCGAATACTCTTCCGGAGCGCCGGAACGCTTGCTGGGCAAGCAGATCCCGGTCGACGGCGGCGTCAACGTGACCTTCCACGAGCCGCTGGGCGTGGTCGGCGTGATCGTGCCGTGGAACTTCCCGATGCCGATCGCGGGCTGGGGTTTCGCGCCGGCGCTCGCGGCGGGCAACACGGTCGTGCTCAAACCGGCCGAGCTGACCCCGCTCACCGCGTTGCGGCTGGCTGAACTCGCTCGCGAGGCGGGTATCCCCGAGGATGTCTTCCAGGTGCTGCCGGGCAAGGGATCCGTTGTCGGACAACGGTTTGTCACGCATCCGGCGGTGCGCAAGGTCGTGTTCACCGGCTCCACCGAGGTCGGCAAGCAGGTGATGGCCGGCTGCGCGGCGCAGGTGAAACGGGTGACGCTTGAGCTCGGCGGCAAGAACGCCAACATCGTGTTCGCCGACGCGGATCTGGAGAAGGCCGCGGCGACCGCGCCGTACGGGGTGTTCGACAACGCCGGGCAGGACTGCTGCGCGCGGTCGCTGATCCTGGTGCAGGACACCGTTTACGACCGGTTCCTCGAACTGCTGGAACCCGCGGTGCAGGGCGTGGTCGTCGGCGATCCGGGCGACGAGGCGACCGAGATGGGCCCGCTGATTTCCGCGGACCACCACGCCAAAGTCTCCTCCTACGTCACCGAGCGGACGCCGGTCGCCTTCCGCGGCAGCGCGCCGTCCGGGCCTGGCTACTGGTTCGCGCCGACCGTCGTGCTCCCGCCGGGACTGGACGATCCGCTGGCCCGCGACGAGATCTTCGGCCCGGTCGTCGCGGTGGTCCGCTTCCGCGACGAAGCCGAGGCGGTGCGGATGGCGAACGACACCGAATACGGCCTGTCCGGTTCGATCTGGACCCGCGACGTCGGCCGCGCCTTCCGGGTCGCGCGCGGCGTCGAATCCGGGAACCTGTCGGTGAATTCGCACTCCTCGGTCCGGTACTGGACGCCCTTCGGCGGCTTCAAGCAGTCCGGTCTCGGCCGCGAACTGGGCCCGGACGCCGCGGCCGCTTTCACCGAGACGAAGAACGTTTTCTTGAGCACGGAGGAATAGATGGTGCAGCGTTTTGACGGCCGCGTCGCGGTGATCACCGGCGGCGCGAGCGGCATCGGCCTCGCCACCGCCAAGCGGTTGGCGAGCGAGGGCGCGAAGGTCGTGATCGGCGACGTCGCGCCGGAGCAGGGCAAGGCGGCCGCCGACGCGGTGGGCGGGGCCTTCGTCCAGGTCGACGTCACCGACGCGGACCAGGTCGAAGCCCTTTTCCAGACGACCGTCGACGAGTTCGGCGCGGTCGACGTCGCGTTCAACAACGCGGGCATCTCGCCGCCGGAGGACGACTCGATCCTCACCACCGGCATCGAAGCCTGGGAGAAGGTGCAGCGGGTCAACCTGACCTCGGTGTACCTGTGCTGCAAGGCGGTGTTGCCGCACATGCAGCGCCAGGGCCGTGGTTCGATCGTGAACACCGCGTCGTTCGTGGCCGTGATGGGAGCCGCGACGTCGCAGATTTCCTACACCGCTTCGAAAGGCGGCGTGCTCGCCATGACGCGCGAGCTGGGCGTGCAGTTCGCGCGCGAGAACATCCGGGTCAACGCGCTGTGCCCGGGGCCGGTCAACACTCCGCTGCTGAAGGAACTGTTCGCGAAGGACCCGGAGCGCGCGGCTCGCCGTCTGGTGCACGTCCCGGTCGGCCGCTTCGCCGAGCCGGAGGAGATCGCCGCCGCGGTGGCCTTCCTGGCGAGCGACGACGCCAGCTTCATCACCGCCGCGCAGTTCCTCGTCGACGGCGGCATCTCGGGCGCTTACGTGACCCCGCTGTGACGGTCCGTGAAGGGCTCCTTGCCGGAATCTGATTCCCTCAAGGGGTCCTTCACGGACGTTTGTGGCGTAGGCCGGGAGCGGTAGACTGGTGCGCGAAGCGGCAGGTAGAGTGGCCGCACCCACAACTGAACACAGGGCCGTTCGAGCCGGAGCGGGAGAGTCCCATGCGATCAGTGGGACACCGAAGGAGCAAACTCCCCGGAATCTCTCAGGTAACCGCTACCGCTTTTGGCGAGGCCACTCTGGAAAGCAGGCGCACCCGCGCCTCACCCAAGGTGAAAGCCGCGCCGAGCGCGGTGAAACTCTCAGGTGCCCATGACAGAGGGGGAGTTCCCAGTGCACCGCCGCGCCCGGTGCCCGTCCCGAGGAGCTCCCATCACCTCCACCCCCTTCGACACCCGCCATATCGGTCCCGGCGAGGCCGAGCGGGCGAAGATGCTCGCCGAATGCGGTTACGGAAGCCTGGACGCCCTCGTGGAAGCGGCGGTGCCGTTCGCCATCCGCACGGCCGGTGACCTGGCGCTTCCCGCGCCCGCGTCCGAGGAAGAGGCCACCGCCGAGCTGCGTGCGCTCGCCGCGCGCAACCGGCCGATGACGCAGATGATCGGCCTCGGCTACTCCGACACCGTCACCCCGGGCGTGATCCGCCGCAACGTGCTGGAGAACCCGGCCTGGTACACCGCGTACACGCCGTACCAGCCGGAGATCTCGCAGGGCAGGCTCGAAGCGCTGCTGAACTTCCAGACCGCGGTGTCCGACCTGACCGGGCTGGCGATCGCCAATGCCTCGATGCTCGACGAGTCCACCGCGGCCGCCGAGGCGATGACGCTGATGCGCCGCGCGTCGAAGTCGAAGTCCAATGTGGTCGTTCTCGACGCCGAATGCCTTCCGCAGACCATCGAGGTCGTGCGGACGCGTGCCGCCGGCCTCGGCATCGACGTGCAGGTGCGCGACCTGCTCACCGGGCTGCCCGAGGAGTTCTTCGGCGTCATCGTGCAGTACCCGGGCGCGTCCGGCGTGCTGCGCGGGCGCGGTTTCTACCACGCGGTTTCCGAAGCGGCGAAGGCCGCGGGCGCGCTGTACACGGTCGCTGCCGACCTGCTCGCGCTCACCTTGATCGCCGCGCCCGGCGAGTTCGGCGCGGACGTTGCCGTCGGTTCCACGCAGCGCTTCGGCGTGCCGCTGGGCTACGGCGGTCCGCACGCCGGGTACATGGCGGTGCGCGCTGGCCTGGAGCGCTCGCTGCCCGGCCGGCTTGTGGGCGTGTCCGTGGACGCGGACGGCAACACCGCGTACCGCCTCGCGCTGCAGACGCGCGAGCAGCACATCCGTCGCGAGAAGGCGACCTCCAACATCTGTACCGCGCAGGTGCTGCCCGCGGTGCTCGCGGCGATGTACGCGGTCTACCACGGTCCCGAGGGCCTGAAGGCGATCGCGACGCGGGTTCACGAACTCGCGGCCGGTCTCGCGAACGCGCTGCGCGCCGGTGGCGTCGAAGTCGCGCACGAGGCCTTCTTTGACACTGTCGTCGCGAAGGTGCCTGGTCGCGCCGCTGAAGTGCACGCGGCTGCGCGCGAGGCGGGGATCAACCTCGGCCACGTCGACGCTGACCACGTGCGCATCGCCTGCGACGAGGTCACGCGTCCCGACACGCTCGCGAAGGTGCTTCGCGCCTTCGGTGTCGACAGTGCGTGGGAAGCCGCGCAGGCGCTCCCGAACGGTCTCGCTCGCGAAAGCGGCTACCTGACGCACGAGGTGTTCAACTCGCACCGGTCCGAGACGTCGATGCTGCGTTACCTGCGCCGCCTCGCCGACCAGGACTTCGCGCTCGACCGCGGGATGATCCCGCTCGGCTCCTGCACGATGAAGCTCAACGCCACCACCGAAATGGAGCCGATCAGCTGGCGCGAGTTCGCGGGCATCCACCCGTTCGCGCCCGCCGAGGACGCCGAGGGCTACCACGAACTGGTCCGCCAGCTGTCCGGCTGGCTCGCCGAGGTCACCGGCTACGACCAGGTGTCGCTGCAGCCGAACGCGGGCAGCCAGGGCGAGCTCGCCGGGCTGCTGGCCATCCGCGCCTACCACCAGGCGAACGGCCAGCCTGAGCGCGACGTCTGCCTGATCCCGTCGTCCGCGCACGGCACCAACGCCGCGTCCGCGGTGCTCGCCGGGATGCGCGTGGTCGTGGTCAAGTGCACCGACGAGGGCAACGTCGACCTCGAAGACCTGCAGTCCAAGGTGGACCAGCACAGTTCCGACCTCGCCGCGATCATGGTCACCTACCCGTCCACGCACGGCGTCTACGAGCACGGCATCGAGCGGCTCGCCAAGATCGTGCACGACGGCGGCGGCCAGGTGTACGTCGACGGCGCGAACCTCAACGCCCTGCTGGGCCTGGCGAAGCCGGGCGAGTTCGGCGGCGATGTCTCGCACCTGAACCTGCACAAGACGTTCTGCATCCCGCACGGCGGCGGCGGTCCCGGCGTCGGCCCGGTCGCGGCGCGCGAGCACCTCGCCCCGTACCTGCCGAACCACCCGCTGCTCGCGCAGGCCGGACCGGACACCGGTGTCGGCCCGATCAGCGGCGCGCCCTACGGTTCGGCGTCGATCCTGCCGATCTCCTGGGCGTACGTGCGGATGATGGGCGCGCCCGGGCTCACCGAGGCCACCAAGGTCGCGGTGCTCGCGGCGAACTACATCGCCGCCCGGCTCGCGCCGCACTACCCGGTGCTCTACACCGGGCAGGACGGCCTGGTCGCGCACGAGTGCATCCTCGACCTGCGCGGCATCACCAAGGAAACCGGCGTGACCGTGGACGACGTCGCGAAGCGGCTCATCGACTACGGCTTCCACGCGCCGACCATGTCCTTCCCGGTCGCGGGCACGCTCATGGTCGAGCCCACCGAGAGCGAGGACCTGGCCGAGATCGACCGGTTCTGCGAGGCGATGATCGCCATCCGGCACGAGATCGACGAGGTCGCGGCCGGCCGCTGGACCGCCGAGACGAGCCCGCTGCGCGGCGCGCCGCACACCGCGTCCTCGATCGCCGGCGAGTGGACCGCGGACTACGACCGCGAGCTGGCGGTGTACCCGGTCGGCGTGGCGCGCAAGACCAAGTACTGGCCGCCGGTGCGGCGGATCGACGGCGCGCGCGGCGACCGCAACCTCGTCTGCTCCTGCCCGCCCCTCGACGCGTACGACGCGTGAGCGCGACCTCCGCTCGCGACAACGAAAGGCTTCCTGTGACGGAAACCCCCCTGCACCAGGTCCATAAGGATCTCGGTGCGCTGTTCACCGATTTCGCCGGCTGGTCGATGCCGGTGCGCTACGCCAGCGAGCTGGCCGAGCACAAGGCCGTGCGCGAGGCGGCCGGGCTGTTCGACCTGTCGCACATGGCCGAGATCCACGTCCGCGGCGCGCAGGCGGCCGACGTGCTCGACTACGCGCTGGTCGGCAACCTGACCGGCGTGAAGCCGGGCCGCGCCCGCTACACGATGATCTGCGACGCCGACGGCGGCGTGCTGGACGACCTGGTCGTCTACCGGCTCGCCGACGAGGAGTACCTGGTCGTGGCCAACGCGGGCAACGCCGCCGTGGTCGCGGACGCGCTGGCCGAGCGGGTCGCCGGGTTCGACGCGGTGGTGGAGAACCGGTCCGCGGACACCGCGCTGATCGCGGTACAGGGCCCGAAGGCGGTCGACGTCCTCGCCGCGGTGACCGACGCCGACCTCGCGTCGCTGAAGTACTACGCGAGCGTGCCCGCCGTCGTGAAGGGCATCGACGTGTTGCTGGCCCGCACCGGCTACACCGGCGAGGACGGCTTCGAGCTGTTCGTGCCCGCGGCGCAGGCTCCGGCGCTGTGGCAGCTGCTGACCGAGGCGGGGCAGGAGCACGGCCTGGTCCCGTGCGGGCTCGCCTGCCGCGACACGCTGCGGCTGGAAGCCGGGATGCCGTTGTACGGCAACGAACTCAGCCGCGAGCTGAACCCTTTCGCCGCCGGTCTCGGCCGGGTCGTGAAGTTCGAGAAGCCGGGCGACTTCGTGGGCCGTGCGGCCCTGGAGGAGCTGAAGAAGGCCGACGTCCCGCGCGTGCGGGTCGGCCTGCGCGGCACCGGCCGCCGCGCCCCGCGGCACGGGTACGCCGTGCTGTCCGGGGATGCCACTATCGGGGAGATCACCAGCGGCGCGCTGTCGCCGACGCTGGGCTACCCGATCGCCATGGCGTATGTAGACCGGGAGCACGCCGAGCCCGGCACCGCGCTGTCCGTCGACATCCGGGGCCGCGTCGAGCCGGTCGAGGTCGTCGCCCTGCCCTTCTACTCCCGAGCCTGAGAGGCCTGCCGAACCATGAGCATCCCCCAGAACCTGTCCTACACCAAGGAACACGAGTGGCTGTCGGTCAACGACGGCGTCGCGACGGTGGGCATCACCGCGTTCGCGGCAGGCTCGCTCGGCGACATCGTGTTCGTGCAGCTGCCCGGCGTCGGCGACACCGTCACCGCGGGCGAGGTGTTCGGCGAGGTCGAGTCGACCAAGTCGGTCAGCGAGCTGTACTCGCCGGTCAGCGGCGAGGTGGTGGCGGTGAACGAGGCCACATCGGACACCCCCGAGGTCATCAACTCCGACCCCTACACCGAAGGATGGCTGCTGCAGGTGCGGCTCTCGGGCGACGTCCCGGAGCTGCTCGACGCGTCCGCGTACGCCGAGCTGACCCAGGAGAACTGATGACCGCCCCGTTCGACGCCCCCCTGTCCGAGGTGGACCCCGAGGTCGCCGCCGCGGTGGCCGCGGAGCTGGACCGCCAGCAGTCGACGCTCGAGATGATCGCCTCGGAGAACTTCGCGCCGGTCGGCGTGCTCGAGGCGCAGGGCTCGGTGCTGACGAACAAGTACGCCGAGGGCTACCCGGGCCGCCGCTACTACGGCGGCTGCGAGCACGTCGACGTCGTCGAGCAGCTCGCGATCGACCGGGCCAAGGCGCTGTTCGGCGCGGAGCACGCGAACGTGCAGCCGCACTCGGGCGCGCAGGCCAACGCGGCGGCGATGTTCGCGGTGCTGAAGCCGGGCGACACGATCCTCGGCCTCGACCTCGCGCACGGCGGCCACCTGACGCACGGGATGAAGATCAACTTCTCCGGCAAGCTGTACAACGTGGTCGCCTACCACGTCGACAAGGAGACCGGGATCGTCGACGTCGCCGAGATCGAGCGGCTGGCGGTCGAGCACAAGCCGAAGCTGATCGTCGCCGGCTGGTCGGCCTACCCGCGCCAGCTCGACTTCGCCGAGTTCCGCCGGATCGCCGACCTGGTCGACGCCAAGCTGATGGTCGACATGGCGCACTTCGCCGGCCTCGTGGCCGCCGGGCTGCACCCGTCGCCGGTGCCGCACGCGGACATCGTCACGACCACCACGCACAAGACCCTCGGCGGTCCGCGCGGCGGCCTGATCCTCTCCCGCCAGGACTTGGCGAAGAAGATCAACTCGGCGGTGTTCCCCGGTCAGCAGGGCGGTCCGCTGGAGCACGTGATCGCGGCCAAGGCCGTGGCGCTGAAGATCGCCGCGACCGACGGGTTCCGCGAGCGCCAGGAGCGCACCCTGGAAGGCGCGAAGATCCTCGCCGACCGGCTGTCGCGCACCGACTGCGCCGAGGCGGGCGTCCGCGTCCTCACCGGCGGCACCGACGTGCACCTGGTCCTCGTCGACCTGGTGAACTCCCAGCTCAACGGCCAGGAGGCGGAGGACCGGCTGCACTCGGTCGGGATCACCGTCAACCGCAACGCGGTGCCGTTCGACCCGCGTCCGCCGATGGTCACCTCGGGCCTGCGGATCGGCACCCCGGCGCTGGCCACCCGCGGTTTCGGCGCCGACGACTTCACCGAGGTCGCCGACATCATCGCCGAGACGCTCAAGCCGGACTTCGACGAGGCCGCGCAGCAGGCGCTGCGCACCCGGGTCGAGCTGCTGGCGAAGAAGCACCCGCTGTACGCGGACCTGAGCCGATGAGCGCGCAGCCCGAAGGGCGGAAGTTGTTGCGGCTTGAGGTGCGCAACAGCGCGACGCCGATCGAGAAGAAGCCGTCGTGGATCAAGACGCGGGTGCGGATGGGTCCGGAGTTCACCGAACTCAAGGGGCTCGTGCGCCGCGAAGGCCTCCACACGGTGTGCGAAGAGGCGGGTTGTCCCAACATTTACGAATGCTGGGAGGACCGCGAGGCCACGTTCCTGATCGGCGGGGACCAGTGCACCCGGCGCTGTGACTTCTGTCAGATCGACACGGGCAAGCCCGCTGCGCTGGACCGGACGGAGCCGCGGAAGGTCGCGGAGTCGGTGCAGGCCATGGGGCTGCGGTACTCGACGATCACCGGCGTGGCTCGTGACGATCTCGAGGACGGCGGGGCCTGGCTGTACGCGGAGACGGTGCGTCAGATCCACGCGTTGAACCCCGGTACCGGTGTGGAGTTGTTGATCCCGGACTTCAATGCGGAGCCGGATCAGTTGGCTGAGGTGTTTGGGTCGCGGCCGGAGGTTTTGGCGCACAACGTGGAGACGGTGCCGCGGATCTTCAAGCGGATCCGTCCCGGTTTCCGTTATGCGCGGTCGTTGGATGTGATCACGCAGGCTCGNTCCCGGTTTCCGTTATGCGCGGTCGTTGGATGTGATCACGCAGGCTCGTGCGGCTGGTTTGGTGACGAAGTCGAACCTGATCCTCGGCATGGGGGAGACCCCGGACGAGGTCAGCGTCGCGTTGCAGGACCTCTTCGACGCGGGCTGCGAGATCATCACGATCACCCAGTACCTGCGGCCTTCCCCGCGGCACCACCCGGTCGACCGCTGGGTCAAGCCGGAGGAATTCGTCGAGCACGCGAAGACCGCTGAGGCCATCGGGTTCCCGGGCGTGATGGCGGGACCGCTGGTGCGGTCGTCGTACCGCGCCGGACGGCTCTACGCCCAGACCAAGGCGCACCGCGGCGAGGAACTGCCGGAGAACCTCGCCCACCTGACCGCCGAAGGACCGGCGGCGCAAGAAGCCAGCAGCGTGCTGGCGAGGAACTAAGAGAAGGGGCGGATCAATGGCGATCAGCGTCTTCGACCTGTTTTCGATCGGCATCGGGCCGTCGAGTTCGCACACGGTCGGCCCGATGCGCGCGGCCAAGACCTTTGTGGACGGTCTGGTCGAGGACGGCGTGCTCGAGACGGTCGCGCGAGTGCAGGCCGAATTGTTCGGCTCCCTCGGCGCGACCGGATTCGGGCACGGCAGCGACAAGGCGGTGCTGCTCGGGCTTTCCGGGGAGCGTCCGGAGGAAATCGACACCGACACGGTGCCCGCCAAGGTGGCGGCGATCCGGGAGTCCGGCCGGCTGGCTGTCGGCGGGACGCACGAGGTCGCGTTCGTCGAGGACACCGACCTGACGATGCACCGGCGGAAGTCGCTGCCCGCGCATCCCAACGGGATGGTGTTCCGGGCGTTCGCCGCCGACGGTTCGCTGGTGCGGGAACGCACGTACTACTCGGTCGGCGGCGGTTTCGTGCGGGACGAGTCGTACGAGACCGACACGGTGTTCGTGGAGGACTCCACGCCGGTCCCGTACCCGTTCCGCACCGGGGCGGACCTGCTGAAGCATTGCTCGGACACCGGGCTTCCGGTCAGCGAGATCATGCTGCAGAACGAGCTTTCCTGGCGCAGCCGCGAGGAAATCCGGGCTGGGCTGCTGCAGATCTGGCAGGTGATGGCCGAGTGCGTGCGCAACGGGTACACGCACGAGGGCGTGCTGCCGGGCGGTCTGAAGGTTCCTCGGCGGGCCAAGTCGTTGCACGACAAGCTGCTCGCCGAAGACGGCGCGGACGATCCGTTGTACGCGATGGACTGGGTCAGCCTGTACGCCCTCGCGGTCAACGAGGAAAACGCCGCGGGCGGACGCGTCGTCACCGCTCCGACCAACGGCGCGGCCGGGATCATCCCGGCGGTTTTGCATTATTACCAACGGTTTGTGCGCGGGTCTTCGGACGACGGCATCGTCACCTTCCTGCTCACCGCGGGCGCGATCGGCTCGATCCTCAAGCAGACCGGCTCGATCTCGGGCGCCGAGGTCGGCTGCCAGGGCGAGGTCGGCTCGGCCTCGGCGATGGCAGCTGCCGGGTTGACCGAGGTGCTCGGCGGGTCGCCCGCCCAGGTCGAGAACGCGGCGGAAATCGGGGTGGAGCATCACCTCGGATTGACGTGCGACCCGGTGGGCGGGCTGGTGCAGATCCCGTGCATCGAACGCAACGCAGTCGGTGCGTCCAAGGCGATCCACGCCGCGCGCATGGCGATGCGCGGCGACGGAAGCCACGTGGTGACGCTGGACAAGGCGATCAAGACCATGCGCGAGACCGGCGCGGACATGTCGGTGAAGTACAAGGAGACCGCACGCGGCGGGTTGGCCGTGAACGTCATCGAGTGCTGATTTTCGTTCCGTGAAGGGCTCCTTGCGGGAATCAGATTCCTTCGAGGAGTCCTTCACGGCTTTTCGGGGTGGCGAGGCGAAGGCCCACGGTCATCAGCCACCAGCCGAGCCGTTGCCGGGGAGAATCCTTCGGCGTGGACGGCGGTTTGTGCCGGGCGAGACGGCGCTGGTCCGCGTCGGCGCGCAGTCCGTCCTGATATTGGGTGACGAAGGCCAGCAGGTCTGGGTTCATCAGTCTTGGTCCTCTGCTTCCGGTCTGGGCGCGTAGGGAAACACCGACCACTGGGCGAACACAGTGGTGTCGCCGGGACGGCTTTCCCGGCGGTAGCTCTCGATCAGTTCTTGGATCTGCTTGCTCAGCCGCCCGGTTTCCTCCGGGGTGAGCTGGAGTCCGGTGTCGCTCAACGTCGCGTTGCTCTGCCAGGTCTTGCTCCAGCGGGGCATGTCGGCGACGAACCGCAGCGTCTCGCGATAGCGCTGGTTGACGACGTGGTGCAGGAACGCGGTGACTGTGCCCGCGAGGTCGGGATCCTCCAGGAACTCGCTCGTCTTGAGCGAGGTGCCCTGCTGCGCCGCCTTCCACCACCGTTCGCGCTTCGAACCGCGTTCGGGATCCTCGACCACCAGTCCGGCGTCCGCGAGCTGGCGCAGATGCCAGGACGTGGTGCCGGAACTCTCGCCGACGCGTTTGGCGAGGCCGGTCGCGGTGGCCGGGCCGTCCATCGTCAGCAGGTCCAGCAGTTCCATCCGCAGCGGATGGGCGAGCGCGCGCAGGGCGCGGGCGTCGATCTGCCGGTCGTGGTGTTCCGAAGGCATGCGTCCACCATAGAACCGCAGAGAACTCTTTGCAAAGACTTCTCTGCAATTAGGCAGCATAGAATCGGACAGGTGGAGTCGACCTCGGTGGTGAGCGCGAACGCGGCCCTGTTCCGGCCGGTGCGTGCCGGGAACGCCTTCGAGGAGACCGTCGAGCGGCTGTTGCAGGCGATCCGGCTCGGGGTCGTCGGCGCGGGGGACCGGTTGCCCTCCGAGCGCGAGCTGGCGGAACGGCTCGGCGTGAGCCGGGTGACGCTGCGGGAGGCGATTCGCGCGCTGGCCGACGCCGGGTACGTCGAGTCGCGGCGCGGGCGGTACGGCGGCACGTTCGTGAACGAGAAGCTGCCGGAACCTGCCGAACGCGCGGTCGGCGAGGTGGACGCGGCCGGGCTGGAAGACGCGTTGTGCCTGCGGCATGTCCTGGAAACCGGTGCGGCGGAGGCAGCCGCGGCGCGCACGTTGAGCCCGGCCGACCGGCAGCATCTCACCGGCACGCTCGCGGAAGCTTCGGCAGCCAGTCTCGCCGATTACCGGCGCAAGGATTCGCGGCTGCACCTGGCGATCGCCGAGGTCACCGCGTCCGCGTCGCTCACCAGCACGGTCGCCGACGCGCGAACCCGGGTCAACCAGCTGCTCGACCGGATTCCGCTGCTCGAGCCCAATCTGGAGCATTCGAACGCGCAGCACGAGGCGATCGTCGACGCGATCCTGGCCGGCGATCCGGTCGCCGCGCGGCAGGCGATGGCCGAGCACATCGAGGGCACCGCGTCCTTGCTTCGCGCGTTCCTCTCGTGATCAATTCACCGGGTCGACAGAACCTTGTCACTAGTTCAGCCGTCCTCCATTCGTGGAGCCAGCCCCGGAGAGTGAGCAATCCGCTGTTGCCCGTAGCACGTGGCGCCGCATCCGCAAGGGTGCCTACTACCTGACCGGCTTCGCGGTCGGCGTGCCGCTGATCGCGTTCTGGATCGCCTACCTGCTGCTGGATGTCCGCAGTCCGCAGGACGTCCTCGCCTCGCTCGGCAAAACCGTCACGCTGAAGTACGCCGACGGCAGCGAGCTGCTGCGCGTCGTGCCCCCGGAAGGCGACCGGCGGTTCGTGCCGTTCGACCAGATCCCGCAGAAGCTGCGCGACGCCATCGTCGCCACTGAAGACCCGACCTTCTGGGCCAACTCCGGCTTCGACCCGACCGGGATCGGCCGCGCGTTCCTGACCGGCGTCGGCGGCGGGTCCGGGATCACCCAGCAGTACATCAAGAAGTCGACCGGCGACGAGGATTCGACGCTGTCGCGGAAAATGCAGGAACTCGTGCTGGCCACGAAGATCACCCAGGAACAGAGCAAGGAACAGATCTTCGAGAGCTACGTCAACATCATCTCCTTCGGCCGCAACACTTTCGGCCCGGCGGCGGCGATGAACGCGTTCTTCGGCCGCCCGCTGGACAACAGCATCACCTGGAGCGAAGCCGCGTTCCTGGCCGGGATGATCCAGTCGCCGTCGGTGCACGATCCGGCGGTGTCCGGCGACGAACACGCGGCGAAACGCTGGCGGTACGTGCGCGACAAGCTGGTCGAACGGGGTTATCTCAAGAACTCCGACGGCATGGCTTATCCCGGCGCGGAGATCAAGCCGCCTGCCGAGACCCGGGTGAGCCTGAATTACGACCAATACCACCTCAAACAGCGAGTGCTCACTGAACTGGAGACCGCCGGGTTCTCGCTTTCCCGGTTGCAGCAAGGGAATCTGACCGTCCAGACCACCCTGGACCCAGGGTTGCAGACCGCCGCGCACGCCGCGCTGAGCGACCGGTTGAAGGGCGAACCAACGGAGTTCCGCGGCGCGCTGGTGGCAGTCGATCCGGCCAGCGGCGCGGTGCGGGCGTACGACGGCGGCAACCAGGGCGTCCGAGATTATGCGGCAACCGGGCATCCGCTCGGCTCCGCGTTCTACCCGTTCACCGCGGCGGCCGGCTTGAAGAACGGGATGTCGCTGGACGAGAAAGTGGCTGCTCCCCGGGAGATCCAGTACCTCGGCGAGAAGTTCGACTATCCGCCGAAGTGCCCGCAGCCGTGCACCTTGCGCACCGCGTTGACGTCCGGAGCGGACACGCCGTTCATCACGGTCTCGAAGAAGATCGGCGTCGACGAGGTGAGCGAGGCGGCCCGGTCAGCCGGAATCCCGGACGAAGTGGACGGCACGCCGACCATGCGCGAACAGGACGGTGCCACGATCGGCTCGGGCATCGTCGTCGGCCGGTACCCGATGCGGCCGCTCGACGTCGCCGGGGCGTACGCGACCTACGCCGCCAACGGGATGCACGCGCCGGTGCACCTGGTGGACAAGGTGCTCGATCAGTCCGGGAAAGTCGTGTGGCAGCACGAAAACCAACCGGTCTCCGCCGTTCCGGAGCGGGTCGCGCAGGACTTGACGTCCGTTCTGCAGACGACGTTGCCGGACGGTCGCGCGGCGGCTCTGCGCACGGGCGAGTTCGAGCGCGGCAATTCGCGGGACAACCAGGACGCCTGGGCGGTCGGCTACACGCCGCAGCTGGCGACGGCGGTGTGGCTCGGCACCGATGACAACCGCAAGCTGCTCGACGCGACGGGCAAGAAGGTGACGGGTTCGTCGGTACCGGCGGACGTGTGGCGGTCGTTCATGTCCCGCCGCTGAATCACGCCGCGCGGCGGCTGACCTTAGGGATCACCATTGGGCTCCCGCTTTCCGGGCACTCCATCACCCGGCACGGCAGCTCGAAAATCCGCTCCACGTTCTCCGCCGTCACGACCTCCTCCGGCGTCCCGGTGGCCAGCACCTTCCCGTCGCGCATCGCGATCAGGTGCGTCGCGTACCGGGCCGCGTGGTTCAGGTCGTGCAGCACCGCGACCAGCGTGCGGCCCTGTTCGCTGTGCAGGGTCGCGCAGAGGTCGAGGATGTCGAGCTGGTGCGCGATGTCCAGGTACGTCGTGGGCTCGTCGAGCAGCAGCAGATCGGTCTGCTGGGCCAGCGCCATCGCCATCCAGACGCGCTGGCGCTGCCCGCCGGACAGCTCGTCCACCATGCGCTCGGCGAGGTCGTCGACGCCGGTCGCGCGCATCGAATCGGCGACCACCGTCGCGTCCTCGCGGGACCATTGGCGCAGCAGTTTCTGGTGCGGGTACCGGCCGCGCGCGACGAGATCGGACACGGTGATCCCGTCCGGCGCGATCGAGCTTTGCGGCAGCAGGCCGAGCCGCCGCGCGACCTCCTTCGCGCCGTAGCTGGAGATCACCTCGCCGTCGAGGTAGACCGAGCCCGCGCGCGGCTTCAGCATCCTGGCGAGCGCGCGCAGCAGCGTGGTCTTGCCGCAGGCGTTGGGACCGACGATGACCGTGAACGACTTGTCCGGGATGACCACGCCGAGCCGTTCGGCGACCGTGCGGCCGTCGTAGGCCAGCGTCAGGTCCTCGGCGTGCAGTCGGGTGTCTTCGCTCGTCCGTGCCACACAGGTAAGGCTAACCTAGTGACCCCCGTCCGGGGAGTTCCGTGGGTCGCATTAGCGAACAGTGACCGGCCGGTGCCATGATGCGTCCGGGAGAATCCCGGCAGAGCGAGGGTGGGATGGACGACTACCGCGTCGTCGCGGACGAACTCGCCGCCGACATCGAAGCCGGCCGGCTGCGGCCCGGCGATCGGCTGCCGCCGCAGCGCAGGTTCGCGCGCGACCGCGGCATCGCGGGCTCCACCGCGGCCCGCGTGTACGGCGAACTCGTCCGCCGCGGCCTGGCGGTCGGGGAGGTCGGCCGGGGCACCTTCGTACGCGCGGCGAAGCCCGGCCCGGAACCGGCGCTGTCCGAACCCGGCGACGCGCGCGTGGACCTCGAACTCAACTTCGCCGTGCTGCCGACCCAATCGGCCAAACTGGCGCAGGCGCTCGAACCCGTCTTGCGCGCGGACGTCTTCACCGACGCCCTGCATCCGCTCGGCGCGGCCGGCACCAGAGCGGTCCGCGAGGCGGCGGTCTCGATGCTCGCCCGGGGCACTTGGCAGCCGGATCCGGACCAGGTGCTGGTCGCGGGAAACGGGCGGCAGGGCATCGCGGCCGCGCTCGCGGCGTTCGTGCCGACCGGCGAGCGGCTGGCGGTCGAATCCCTGACGTATCCGGTGGTCAAGGCCGCGGCGACTCGGCTCGGCATCGAGCTGGTGCCGATCGAAACCGACGCGCACGGCCTGGTCCCGGCCGCGCTCGCGGCGAGCGCTCCGGTGCGGGCGCTGTACGTCCAGCCGACCCTGCACAACCCGCTCGGCACCACGATGCCGCCGCGGCGCCGCGCCGAGCTGGCCGAGACCGTCCGCAGGCTGGACCTGCCGGTGATCGAGGACGGCATCTACACCTTCCTCCGCCCGGACACCGAACCGCTCGCCGCGCTGATGCCGGAGCGGACGGTGTTCGTGGACAGCCTGTCGAAACGCGTCGCGCCCGGGCTCACCGCCGGGTTCCTCGTGGTGCCGCCGCCGTGGGTCGCGCGGCTGGCGAGCGCGATCCGGTCCGGCGGCTGGTCGGCGTCGCGGTTCTCGGTGGAGGCGGCGCGGCGGTGGATCACCGGCGGCGTGCTCGCGGAGGTCGAAGCGGCGAAACGCGCGGACGCCGGGGCGCGGGCCCGGATCGTCGCGGAGCGGCTGGCGGGTTTCCAGGTGTACGGCGACGCCTTGGCCTACCACCGGTGGTGGGTGCTGCCGGACCAGTGGCGGGCCGAGACGTTCGTGGCCGCCGCTGCTCGCCGGGGGATCGCGTTGTCCCCGGCGGCGGCGTTTTCGGTGGTGCCGGGGCACGCGCCGAACGCGGTGCGGATCGCGGTGTCCGCGCCCTCGGAGGAGACGTTGGCGGGTGCGTTGGACGTGCTGGCCGGGCTGGCCAGCGGATCGCCGGACGACCTGCTGGTGGACTCGTGAGTGTCGATGCCGGTTCTCACCGTGCTGAACACTCACGACGTCCTTAGGCCTTCCGCCGCCAGACCAGCCGCGTCAGCGTCGCCGCGACCTTTGCCGAGGCGGGCTGCCGGGGCAGCTTTTTGGCTTCCGGCGCGGATTCCGGCATCACCCGGTAGACGAGGTGCGCCGCGAACCGCGCGAGGTCCGGCGCTGCCAGCGAGGCCAGTTCCGCGGCCCGGCCCTCGGGCAGGCTCAGGATCTGCGGCCGCCGTTCGATCGCCTTCACCACCAGTGCCGCGGCGCGTTCCGGCGAACTCGCGGGCAGCCCGCGGTACGACCCGGTCGGCGCGATCATGTCCGTGCGCACCAACGGCATCCGGACCGAGGAGAACGTGACGCCGTCGGACAGCGTCTCGCGCCCGGCGGTCAGGCTGAACTCCTCGAGCGCGGCTTTTGAAGCCAGGTAAGCGGAAAACCGCGGGGTGTCGGTCTGCAGGCCCTGCGTGGTGACGTTCACGATGTGGCCGAACCGGCGTTCGGTCATCGACGGCAGCAGGCCGAGGATCAGCCGCACCGGACCGAAGTAGTTGATGGCCATGGTGCGTTCGTAGTCGTGGAACCGTTCCGTCGACAGCTGCACCGAGCGTCGGATGGAGCGTCCTGCGTTGTTCACCAAGACGTCCACCGCGCCGTGGTCGGCGAGGACCGCCTTCACGAGACCGTCGACCGCGTCGCCGTCAGTGAGGTCGCACGGGTACGTCGCTGCTTCGCCGCCTGCTGCGGTGATCTCGCTACGCACGTCTTCGAGTTCTTCGGCACGGCGCGCGATGAGAAGCACCTTCGCACCGCGTCGCGCGACAGCGAGCGCACTAGCGCGGCCAATGCCCGACGACGCACCGGTAATGAGGACAACGCGTCCTTCAAGCCCTGGGCGGCGAGCGTGGTCCGGATCGAGATGCGCGCGCCAGTAGCGGTAGAGCGGTTCTGCGTAGTCGCGAAGCTCGGGAAGGTGGACGCCGCTGCCGTACAGCTCCGAAGTGGTGCGCGCGGTGTCGAACTCCACCTCCATGTTCAGGTGGGGGAGTACTTCGAGCGGAATTCCCAGCTCGGTCAACACTGCTGCGCGCGTCGCACGTCCAGTCGGCAGGCGGTCGACAGCGGTCGCGAGGCGAGACGCTGTGCTGCGAAGCAGACCGGACGGCACCGTCGTGCGTACGCGCGGCGCTCCGGCAACGCGGGCGAAGGCGTTGTAGACCTCGTGCAGCTTCTGCGGTCGCGGCGAAGCGAGGTGATACGTACTGCCCGAAGGCGCTTCGCGGTGCATGAGGTTTTCCATCGCGGCGACGACGTAGTCGACCGGGACGAGGTTGGTGGCCCCGAAATCGGGCGCGGCGAGCGGCAGCTGCTTCGGCAGCGCGGCAAGGCGCGAGATGGCAGGCAGGAAGTAGTACGGACCGTCGATCTTGTCCATCTCGCCGGTGCGCGAATCGCCAACGACCGCGGAGGGCCGGTAGACGCGGAAGGGCACGTCGGACTGCGCGCGGACCAGCTTCTCGGCCTCGAACTTCGTGGCGTGATACGGAGAACTGAAGGACTGTCCGAGGTCGAAATCGGCTTCGGTGAAGCGGCCGGCGTGATCGCCCGCGACGGCGATCGACGACACGTGGTGCAGCAGTCCCGCGCCCGCAGCGGCGGCGAAGGCGAGCAGGTTCCGGGTGCCCTCGACGTTCGCGGCCTGGTTCGCCGCGTCGTCGGCGGTGAAGTCGTAGACCGCGCCGAGGTGGACGACGTGATCGACCCCGTCGTAGCCGGCCGGGTCGAGGCCCAGCAGCGGTTCGGTGAGGTCGCCGACGGCGGGGACCAGGCGGTCGGCGTTCGGCCAGTCCCGCGCCAGCGCGGCCAGGCGGTCGCGCGAGGTGTTGCGGACGAGCACGTGGACGGCGGTCGTGTCCCGCCGCGAGAGCAAGCGGGCGACCAGGCGCTTCCCGAGGAAGCCCGTCGCGCCCGTGACGAAGTAGGTGGTCATGGCCGGCACCTTTCGGGGTCTGCGGGTGCCGACTCTACCTACTCATGAGTAGGAACGGTAGTTGTCAGTCGGTTCCGGTGCGTCGCGCCGACGTCGCGGTGGCCACCACGGCGTCGCGCAGGGCCGCGCGCAGCCGCCCGACCTCCAGCGGCCCCAGCACGGCCGCCTCGCCCGGCGGCGCGACCAGGACGACTTTGTCGTCGCTGCTCACGAACACCGTCACGTCGCGCCGCCTGCCCGCCAGGTCCCGGCAGCCGACCGTCCACTCGTTCCGCACCGCACTGTCGTCCCGCGCTGTCACGGCCCTCGCCTTCCGATCACGTAGCACCCGTGTCCTTCGTGCGGGGGTGTGACCGCGCCCTCCGCGGCGGCTTACGCCGGTTCACCCGAATTGCCTACCGGCCGGTTTTCCACGGGGTGTGACCAGCCGCATACCGGAGTAGCGTCGGCCACCGCACGCCGCGGGCACTCAGGAGGACGCATGTCGGAACCTCGGAAAATCGTCATCGTCGGAGCCGGACTGGCCGGTGCCACCGCCGCGGCGACAGTGCGAGAACGCGGTTTCGACGGCGAGATCCTGCTGCTGGGAGCGGACCCGCACCGGCCGTACGAGCTGCCGCCGCTGTCGAAGGCGGTACTGCTCGGCAACGCCGACGAACCCGACTGGGTGCGCGAAGAGGGCTACTGGAGCGAGCACGACATCCAGCTGCTCTCCGGCACCACCGCAACCCGGGTTGAACTGGGCGCCCGACTGGTCCTCGACGACGCTGGCGACGAACACCGCTACGACCGCCTGGTCTTAGCGACCGGCTCACACCCGCGGACGCTGAAGGTGCCCGGCGGCGACCTCCCCGGCCTCTACATGCTTCGCACTCTCGACGACTCCCTGCGGCTGCGCGCGGCCTTCGAAGCTGCGAAGCGCGTACTGATCGTCGGCGCGGGCTGGATTGGTACCGAAGCCGCCGCTGCCGCGCGTACGCACGGTGCCGAGGTGACTGTGGTCGCCCCGGAGAAGCTGCCGCTCGCGAACGTGTTGGGCGACGAAGTGGCCGGAGCGTTCTACCGCCTGCACGAAGAACACGGTGTGCAGTGGCGTCTAGGCGAAGGCGTCGCAGCGATCACCGGTGACACCGCAGCGACCGGTGTCCGACTGTCGAGCGGCGAAGAGCTGTACGCCGACGTTGTCCTTATCGCCGTCGGCGCGGCCCCGAGCGTCGAACTGGCGCACGCCGCCGGTCTCGAGTTGGCAGACGACGGCGGTGTCGATGTCGATGCAGGTCTGCGTACAGCGGCACCTGACGTTTACGCGATCGGCGACATCGCTTCGCAGTTCCATCCGCGCTACGGCCGCCGCGTACGCGTCGAGCACTGGGCGACAGCGCGTACGCAGGGCGAGCACGTGGCGGCCAACCTCTTTGGCGCGAACGAGCCGTACTTGAACAGCCCGTACTTCTTCTCCGACCAATACGACCCAGACCGCGGCGGCCCGGCGATCGGCTGCGAATACCGCGGCCTGCCCGTCTTGGACCGAGACCGCGTCGTCGTGCGCGGCGACCTCGCGAGCTACGACTTCACGGCGTTCTGGGTGACCCCGGAGAGCGAGGTCTCGGCCGCGATGAACGTCAACCAGTGGGACGACGGGGACGCGCTGCAAAAGCTGGTCGACGAACGCATCGCGGTCACCGACGACCAGCTGCGGAGCGGAAATCTCGCCGATCTGGGCTGACCGCCAGCGTCGCGAACGACAGCAAGGCGACCACCCCGAACCCGGCCATCACCGCGGTCATCGGCACCGCCGTGCCCGGCCCGCCGAGCCCGACCAGCGGCGTCGCGATCCCGCCGATCGCGAACTGCAGCACGCCCAGCAGCGCCGACGCTGACCCCGCCGTACGCGCGTGCCCCGCGAGCGCGAGCGAACTGGCGTTCGGGTTGATGATTCCGATGCAGGAAACCATGAGCAGCAACGGAATCAGCAACGCAGGCAACGGCAGCCGCATGACTGCGGCCGCCAGCGTGGCCAGACCGGAGAGGGTCGACACCGTCAGCCCCGTGCGCAGCAGCGTCCGTTCGGGGAAGCGGCCGACGAGCCACCCGTTGAGCTGCCCAGCGAGCACGATGCCCACCCCGTTGAGCCCGAAGACGACGCTGTATTCCTGCGGACGCAGCCGGTAAACGTCCTGCAGGGCGAACGACGATCCCGAGATGTACGCGAACAACGCGGCGAAGTTCAGCCCGGCGGTGAGCGCGTAACCGAGGAACGTGCGGTCGGTGAGCAGGTGCCAATACGTCCGAAGCACCCCACCCAAGCGCGCCGGATGCCGCCGCTCGACCGGCAACGGCTCCGGCAGCGCGAACGCGACCGCGGCGAGCAACAGCGCACCGAACCCGGTGAGGACGACGAACACTCCGCGCCAGGACGTGAACGTGAGCAACTGCCCGCCGAGCACCGGAGCGAGGATCGGCGCGAGACCGTTGACCAGCAGGAGAAGCGAGAAGAACTTCGTCATCGCCGTACCGGTGTAGAGATCGCGGACGGTCGCGCGCGCGATCACGATCCCCGCCGCCGCGCCAAGCGCCTGGATACTCCGCGCCGCGATCAGCAGCTCGACGCCCGGACTCACCGCCGCCGCGACCGACCCGGCGATGTACAACCCCAACCCGACCAGCAACGGCCGCCGCCGCCCGAAGGAATCCGACAAAGGCCCAGCGACGATCTGCCCGACCGCGAGCCCGACGACGAACGCAGTGAGCGTCAGCTGGACGGTCGTGTCGGAGGCCCGGAAATCCCCCGCCATCCGGGGCAGGGCGGGGAGATACATGTCGATGGAGAGCGGCCCGAAGGCGGAGAGGCCACCGAGGATGAGAAGACGCCGGATCTTGCCCCGGCGAGGGTGCTCGGGGAGGGTGACGGAGTGTTCGAGGGAGGGATATTCCGCGTTGGCTGTGGTGGGGTGGTCGGCCGCGGAGTGATCTGGGGTGGGGCGGTCGGCTGTGGATTGATCCGCCGCGGGGTGGGCGACTGTGGATTGATCCGCCGCGGAGTGACGCGGGGTGGGGTGGTTTGCCGCGGATTGATCCGCCGCGGAGTGATCCGGGGCGGGGCAGTCGGCTGCGGAGTGATTGGCTGCGGAGTGTCCGGGCGTGGAGTGATCCGCGGTGGAGGGTTCGGCAACGGAATGCTCCGCGTCGGAGTATTCCGTTGCAGAGTGATCGGCCGTGGAGTGGTTTGCCATGGGGTGATAGGCCGTGGAGTGATCGGGCGTGGCACGGTTCGCCGTGGGGTGGTCGGCCCTGGAGTGATCGGGCGTCGAATGATCCGCCACCGATCCCTGAGCCCTGGAATGCTCCGCGCCGGAGGCACCAGCGGCGGAGTATTCAGCTCCGGAATGATCCGACGTCACGCGGTCCGCCGTGGAGTGATCCGTCGCGGAATGATCAAGAGCCACCTGATCGTCCGCCGAATAATCAGCAGCGGAGCGCTCCGGAGCGAGCATCCACGAGCCGTCCGGCAACGGCACTGCCCGCTCAGCGGCACACCATTCGCCGCCCGCGCCGCCCGCGCCGCCCGCGCCGCCCGCGCCGCCCGAGTCGTCCGAGTCGTCCGAGTCGTCGGAACCGTCCGCGCCGACTGCCGGAGCGCCAGCCGCGTTCGGGTCCTCCCGGCGATCGCGCCAGTTGCCATCGCTGGGCTCACGCACCCCGCCCTCGTCCCCGGCACCCCGCAGGCCTCCCGCGTCGCCGATGCCTCGCACGCCTCCCGCGTCAGAGCTGTCCCGAGCCCCCTTCATCGGCCCCGACTCTCCGCCGCTGCCCGCCCGCGCCTCGCGGCCTTCCTCGCCGTCGCGCGAACCGCCGCTCGCACGTCCCCGCGGTCCAGCCGCATCCCCAATCGCCATCCGCGCCGCACCGTCTCCCTCGCTCTGACGGGACAACCCCGCCACGACGAGTGTCCGTTATCCGCCCGCCAGCCCGGTGATCGGATCAATTTCCGCACCAAATCCCGCTTCCCTCTAGATCTGTCGCCCTCCGGTGCGCTATACATCGGATGTATCGCGAGAACGGTGTCGAGAGAGGGGTTCGTCCGTGCGGTTTGTGCGTCTCGGGGCAGCGGGGGCTGAGCGTCCGTTCGTCCGTGCCGGTGACGGCACCCTCCACGACCTCTCCGGGGTCACGCCGGACATCGACGGCGCGTTCCTCGCCGGCGACGGACCGGCCAAGGCCGCGCGGGCGCTCGAAGCCGGGGAACTGCCGGTCGCCGACGGGGCCGGGCTGCGGGTCGGCGCGCCGATCGCCGCGCCGGGCAAGATCGTCTGCATCGGCATGAACTACCGCCGTCACGCCGAGGAAACCGGCGCGGCCGTGCCGACCGAACCGGTGCTGTTCATGAAGGCGCCCGACGTGATGGTCGGACCGTTCGACGAGGTGCTCGTCCCGCGCGGCTCCACGGCCACCGACTGGGAGGTCGAGCTCGGCGTCGTCATCGGGAAAACCGCGCGGTACCTGGAAAGCGCGGACGAAGCGCTGGCGCACGTCGCCGGGTATGTCGTGTCCAACGACGTCTCCGAGCGCGATTTCCAGCTGAACCGCGGCGGCCAGTGGGACAAGGGCAAGAACTGCGAGACCTTCAACCCGCTCGGCCCTGAACTCGTGACCGCCGACGAAATCCCCGACCCGCAGGCGCTCGGCCTGCGCACCTGGGTCAACGGCGAGAAGGTGCAGGATTCGTCCACAAAGGACATGGTGTTCGGCGTCGCCGAGATCATCCGTTACCTGAGCCAGTTCATGGTGCTGCGCCCCGGCGACCTGATCAACACCGGCACCCCGGAGGGCGTCGCGCTCGGGCAGCCGGAACCGAAGCCGTACCTGCGCGCGGGCGACGTCGTCGAACTGGAAATCGACGGCCTCGGCAAGCAGCGCCAGACCTTCGGGCAGGCCTGACATGGCGAAAATCGTGGCCATGGAGGTCCGGGACGTCCGCTTCCCGACGTCGCGCGACCTCGACGGTTCGGACGCGATGAACCCGGATCCGGACTATTCGGCGGCCTACGTCGAATTGCACACCGATGCCGGACCGGATGGTTACGGCCTCGCGTTCACCATCGGCCGGGGCAACGACGTGCAGGCCGCCGCGATCCGTGCGCTCGCGCCGCATGTGGTCGGCCGCGATGTTCCTGAAGACGCAGAAGCGCTCGGTGCGCTCTCTCGGGCCTTGGTCGGCGACTCGCAATTCCGTTGGCTGGGACCGGAAAAAGGCGTGGCACACATGGCGATCGGCGCGATCGTCAACGCCGCGTGGGACCTTGCCGCACGGCGTGCCGGACTTCCATTGTGGAAGTTCGCGTCGCGGATGACGCCGGAGGAGCTGGTGTCCCTTGTGGACTTCCGCTACCTCTCCGACGCGCTCACCGAAGAGGAAGCGCTCGACATCCTGCGCGCCGCCGAGCCCGGGAAAGCAGAGCGGATCGCCAAGCTCGAAGCCGACGGCTATCGCGCGTACAGCACGTCGGCGGGTTGGCTCGGTTATTCCGACGCGAAATTGGTACGACTGGCCGAACAAGCCGTTGCCGACGGTTTCGAGATGATCAAACTGAAGGTCGGCGGGAATCTCGAAGACGACGTCCGGCGAATGAAGCTGGCCCGCGAGACTGTCGGCCCGGACATCCGGATCGCGGTCGACGCGAACCAGCGCTGGGATGTCGCGACGGCAGTGTCGTGGATGACTGCGCTGGCACCGTTCGATCCATATTGGATTGAAGAGCCGACCTCGCCGGACGATGTTCTTGGCCATGCGGCCATCGCGAAGGCGCTCGCACCGATCAAGGTCGCCACCGGCGAGCATGTCCAGAACCGCGTGGTGTTCAAGCAATTGCTGCAGGCTAACGCGATCGACGTGCTGCAGCTGGACGCCGCACGCGTCGGCGGGGTGAACGAGAATCTAGCGATCCTGTTGCTGGCAGCCAAATTCGGCGTCCCGGTGTGTCCGCACGCCGGTGGGGTCGGATTGTGCGAACTGGTGCGGCATCTGTCCATGTTCGACTTCGTGGCAGTGTCCGGTTCGGAGAGTGACCGGTCCATCGAATGGGTCGACCACCTGCACGACCACTTCACCGACCCGGCCGTCGTGCGCGACGGCCGCTACCTGGCCCCGACCGCACCGGGCTTTTCCGCGCGCATGCACGACGCTACGCTGCGCCGGTTCAGCTTCCCGGACGGTCCTGAATGGACGGAGAACGCGCAGTGAGCGAATTCGACGGCCTGGTCGCCGCGGTCACCGGCGGCGCTTCGGGCATCGGCCTGGCCACGGCGAACCTGCTGGCCCAGCGCGGCGCGCAGGTGGCCGTGCTCGACCTCAAGACCGACGAGGTGCCCGAGCCGCTGGCCGGATTCCGCTGCGACGTGACGTCCGACGCCGAGGTTCGCGCCGCCGTCGACGCGGTGGCCGAACGCTTCGGCCGGCTCGACATCCTGATCAACAACGCGGGAATCGGCGCGCAGGGCGACGTCACCGCGAATGACGACGACGAGTGGCACCGCGCGTACGACGTGAACGTGGTCGGCATGGTGCGCACTGCGCGGGCAGCCTTGCCGCACTTGAAAAACTCGCCTGCGGCAGCGGTCGTGAACACGTGCTCGATCGCCGCCTGGGCCGGACTGCCCGCGCGGGCGCTGTACTCGGCCACGAAAGGCGCGGTGCTGTCGCTGACCCTCGCGATGGCCACCGATCACCTGCCGGACCGGATCCGCGTCAACTGCGTGTGCCCCGGCACCGCGGACACCCCGTGGGTCGGCAGGCTGCTCGACACCGCCGCGGACCCCTCGGCCGAGCGGGAGGCGCTCGCCGCCCGCCAGCCGATGGGAAGGCTGGTGACCGCGGACGAGGTCGCGAACGCGATCGCGTACCTGGCCAGCCCGCTTTCGGCATCGACTACCGGCACCGCGCTCGCGGTGGACGGCGGCATGTACGGCCTGCGCCCGCGCGGACCCGTGCAGAACTGATCTGCTTAGCCAACAAGGCCTGTCATCAAGGAGGATGCGGTGCGTACGAAGGTGATCCGGCTGGCCGCCGCGGTGGCCGCCTGCGGTTTGGTGCTCGGTGCGTGCGGGTCCACTAAGGACAAGCCGGCGGCCGCGGCGAGCGGCGGCGGCACCGGCAAGGTCGGGGCGACGCTGCCTCTGCTGACCTCGCCGTTCTGGCAGGCCTACAACAAATACGTGCCGCAGATGGCGAAGGAGCAGGGCCTCGACGCGCTGCCCACGGTAAACGCCGACAGCGACCCGGCGAAGCTCATCACCGACATCGGCACGCTGCTCAGCCAGGGCGTGAAGGGCCTTGTCGTCACCCCGCTCGACTCGGCCGCGGTCGTCGCCGGGCTGAAGCAGGCCGAGAACAAGGGCGTCCCGGTGGTCGCGGTGGACGTCGCGCCGGAGAGCGGCAAGGTCGCGATGGTGGTGCGCGCGGACAACAAGGCGTACGGAACCAAGGCGTGCGAGGAAATCGGCAAGCGCGTGAAGAGCGGAAAGGTCGTGCAGGTAATGGGCGACCTCGCGTCGGTCAACGGCCGCGACCGGTCGGCGGCGTTCCGCGAATGCATGAAGCAGAAGTACCCGGACGTCAAGGTCCTCGAGGTCGCCGCCGAATGGAAGGCGGACAAGGCTTCGTCCGGTTTGGACAGTCTGCTGACTGCGAACCCGGACATCAAGGGCGTGTACATGCAGGCGGGCGGCGTCTACCTCGCGCCGACCGAGCAGGCGCTCAAGCGCAAGAACCTGTTCTTCCCGGTCGGCGACCCGAAGCACGTGGTGCTGGTGAGCAACGACGGCATCCCGCAGGAGCTCACCGCGATCCGCAACGGCGAACTGGACGCGACCGTCTCGCAGCCTGCCGACGCCTACGCCAAGTACGGGATGTACTGGCTCAAGAAGGCGATGGCGGGCGAGACGTTCAAGCCCGGCCCGACCGACCACGACTCCACGATCGTCGAGATCAGCCCCGGCGTCCTGGAAGACCAGCTGCCCGCGCCGGTCGTGACCAAGGACAACGTGGACGACAAAGCGTTGTGGGGTAACAACCTGTGAGCGCGCCGGTAGTGCAGGCGGACGGCGTCGGGAAGCGGTACGGGCCCACCGTGGCGCTGCACGACGTCAGCCTCACCGTGCGGCCCGGCGAGTCCCACGCACTCGTCGGCCGCAACGGGGCGGGCAAGTCCACGCTGGTGTCCATCCTCACTGGACTGTCCGAAACGGACACCGGCAGCGTTTCCTTCGGCGGCGTACCGGCACCCTCCTTGTCCAAACAGGACGACTGGAAGGCGCACGTGGCGTGCGTGTACCAGCACGCGATGGTGGTACCGCAGCTGACCGTCGCGGAGAATCTGTTCCTGAACCGGCAGGCCAGGGGCGGATTCGCGATCGGCTGGAAGAAGCTTCGCCGGCAGGCGCGGGAGCTGCTGGACTCGTGGGACGTACGGGTCGATGTGGACACTCCGGCGGGCGATCTGTCCGTTGAGGACCGTCAGTTCGTCGAGATCGCCCGCGCGTTGAGTTACGGTGCCCGGTTCATCGTGCTGGACGAACCGACCGCGCAGCTGGACAGCCAAGCCATCGAGCGGCTCTTCGAGCGCATGCGGCAGATGCAGGAGAACGGGGTCACGTTCCTGTTCATCTCGCACCACCTGCACGAGGTTTACGAGGTGTGCCAAGCGGTTACCGTCCTGCGCGACGCCTGTCACGTGCTCACCGCACCCGTCGAGGAGGTCAGCCGCGCGGCACTGGTCGACGCGATGACGGGGGAGCAGGGCGGCCTCGCCGTCCGCGACGCCGCCACCCGCGACCCGCTCGCAGTCGACGCCGAAGAGGTCCTCGCCGTAGATGACCTGTCCGGCGACGGATTCCACGATGTCTCGCTACGGATCCACCGCGGTGAGGTCGTCGGACTCGCGGGCAGCAACGCAAGCGGCAAGCACCAAGTGGCCGAAACGGTCTACGGCCTGCGCAAGCCCACCTCAGGAACCGTTGCAGTAAACGGAAAACGCTTGCCCCCCGGTGATATTACTGCTGCCCTGCGCGCAGGCATCGGCTGTGTCCCGCGGGACCGGCACCATGAAGGTCTGGTGCTGGAACACTCCATTATGGACAATGCGACCCTGTCGGTGCTCGACCGGATGGGCCGCGCCGGTCTGGCGTCCCCGAAGGCCCGCCGCGAACGCGGATCGCGCGCCCTGGCCGACTACGACATCGTCGCGGCCGGCCCGGACCAGCCGGTTTCGGATCTGTCCGGCGGGAACCAGCAGAAAGTCGTGCTCGCCAGGGCTCTGGAGAGCGATCCGCGCGTGGTGGTGCTGATCAACCCCACCGCGGGAGTGGATGTGAAGTCGAAGGAGGCCCTGCTCGCGGTCGTGGACCGGGTGCGGGCCGAGGGGAAGGCGGTGCTGCTCGTGAGCGACGAGCTGGACGACCTGCGCCTGGCCGACCGGGTGCTGGTGCTGCGCGCCGGCGAGGTGGCCGCCGTTCACCAGGCCGGCTGGTCCGACGGGGACCTGGTGGCGGATATCGAAGGAGTCGGGCTCCATGACTGACCTGATGAGCGACCCGCAGACGGCGCTGCCCGCGGCGGCGCCGAAGCGCCGGAAGTCGGCGTGGCTGCGCGAACTGGCGCTGCTACCCGCGCTCGTGGTGGTGTTCGTGATCGGCGGGCTGATCAGCGACACGTTCTTCACCTTCGACAACATCATCAGCATCCTTTCCGCGGCGGCCGCGTTGTCGCTGGTCGTGCTGGGCGAGTCGCTGGTGCTGCTGACCGGCAAGTTCGACCTGTCGCTGGAATCCACGATGGGCATCGCACCCGCGATCGGCGCGATGCTGGTCATTCCCGCGGCGTCGTCCGGCTTCGGCACAGAATGGCCTTCGGTGCTCGGCTTGGTGGCGATCCCCGTGGTGGGTGCCTTGATCGGCTTCGTGAACGGCTTCCTGATCGTGAAGCTGAAGCTGAACGCGTTCATCGTGACGCTGGCGATGCTGACGGTCCTGCGCGGAACCCAGATCGGCACGACGAACGGCAAGACGCTCTTCGACCAGCTGGACGCGTTCACCGCGCTGGCGACCACGACGTTTGCTGGCTTGCCGATGTCAGTCTGGCTCGCGGCGGCCCTGTTCGTGCTCTTTGGACTGGGCCTGCGCTACCACCGAGTCGGCCGCTCCCTGTACGCAATCGGCGGCAACCGAGAAGCCGCGCGGGCCGCGGGCATCCGGGTGGACCGGATCTCGTGGGCGGTCTTCGTGGTGGCCGGAGTACTGGCTGCCATCGGCGGCCTGGCATACACGGGCTACGTGGGTGCCCTCGGCGCTGACCAGGGCGACGGACTGATCCTCCAGGTCTTCGCCGCAGCGGTCATCGGCGGCGTCTCCCTGGACGGCGGTCGAGGCACGCTGGTCGGAGCGCTGACCGGGGTGCTGTTGCTGCAGTCGGTGGACAGCCTGCTGCGCATCGCCCAGGTCCCGGCGGAATGGCTGAAGGCGATTTACGGAGGGATCATTTTGATCGCCTTGATCATCAGCCGGTACGCGGGCGGAAAGCCCCAGACCTGATCGGTGGAGGTTCGGTGATCATCCGACCTTATGGGGGCTTGCGCTCGGCCTGGTCGGCGGCTTCGTCTCCGACCTCGCTGCCGCCGGGGCCGGGGTGGCCGCTGCCGTCGGGTTCGGTGGGCGAGCGATTGGCTGGTGCCAGTGCCAGTGCCAGTGCCGGTACCGCCGCTGGTGCTGGTGCTGGTGCCGGTGCCGCGACTGGTGCCGGTGCCGTTGCTGCCGGTTGCGCTCCCGTTTCCGCCGCACGGCCCTTCGCCTCCGCTGGTGGTGCGGTGGAAGGAACCTCCGCATCACCAGCGCCGCAGTTAATGAAGGGTCCCATCATTCCGCCCGTCGACGAGCGAGTCCCCGCCGCTTTAGCCGAGCGCGCGCGATGGGTCCCCTCGCCGTTCCCATGTCGACGCTTGCCGGTCTACGCCGCGCCCGCTGCGCGAAAGTCCCCCTCGCTCCGGCTGGGCGTGCGCGATGGGTCCCTTCGCTTCGATGGTCGCGGAGTGACGGCCCCTGTTGCTCCCGCTGTTCGGGTGCGAAGGTCCCCTTCGCTCCAGTCAGGCGTGCGGGGTAGGGCTTTTCGTTTCGGCGGTCGTGGCGTGATGGGTCCCGTCACTCCGGCCGTGCGGGTGCGAAGGTCCCCCTCGTTCGAGCCGGGCGTTTGCGGTGGGGCCTTTCGTTTCGGCGGTCGTGGTGTGACGGGTTCCGTCACCCCTACCGTGCGGGTGCGAAAGTTCCCCTCGCTCCAGTCACGCGTGCGCGATGGGTCCCCTCGCTCCGATGGTCATTGTGTGACGGGTCCCGTCGCTCCCGCCGCTCAGGCGCGAAAGTCCCCCTCGCGTCCCTCGAACAAAAGTGACGGGTCCCTTCACTCCTATCAGCAAGGAGTGAAGGGACCCGTCACTGCAACAAACCGCTCAGGAGCCGTCGCCGCTCGGTCAGGAAGCAGCGGGTTCGGCCTCATCGCCGGGCGCGTCGTCTTCGACCAGCGTGCTTCGCAGCCACTGTTCGACTCCCGCGACGTGCACCGTCGCCCACGAGCGGGCCAGTTCGGGTTCCCGTGCGGCGATCGCGTCGTAGATCGCGGCGTGTTGTTCCCGGGTTCGGGCCACCGCGCCCTCCTGGGTGAGGCCGCGCCAGATGCGGGCTCGCGCCGTCGGGCCGGACAGGCTTTCGAGAAGCGAGCAGAGCACTGGGTTGCCCGAGCCGTCCGCGATTTTGCGGTGGAACTGCAAGTCGTTGGCCACCAGTGCCTCGACGGTCGGCGAATCCTCCAACTCGCCGAGCAGCGCGCCGAGTTCGGCGACGTCCTCGTCGCGCATGTGCAGCGCTGCCATCGCGGTGGCAGCGGGCTCCAGAATCCGCCGCACAGCAAGGAAATCGAGCACGGTGTCGTCGCGGTGGAAGTCGACGACGAAGGTCATCGCGTCGAGCAGCAGGTTCGGTTCCAGGCTGGTGACGTACGTGCCGTCGCCCTGGCGCACGTCCAGCACCCGGATCAGGCACAGCGCCTTCACCGCTTCCCGCAGCGAACTGCGGGAAAGCCCCAGCCGCTGCGCGAGCTCGGCCTCCTTGGGGAGCCGGTCGCCCGGGGCCAGCTCGCCCGAAATGATCATGTCCTTGATCTTGTCGATCGCGACATCGGTGACGGGCATCGGGACCGCCCTCCCTGCAGAGACCTCGGATGTTTACCCCCTACAGCGTGCCACGACTCCCGTCAGGAGGAACGATGACCCACGGCCCGGCGCCGCAAACGGTCGCATTGCGCACCCGGCTCAAGCCCGGAATGGAGAAAACGTACGAGGAGGTGCACGCGGTGATCCCGCAGGACCTGGACGCCGCACTGCGCCGCGCCGGCGTGCGGTCGTGGCGGATCTGGCGCGACGGGCTCGACCTGTTCCACTTCGTCGAGGTGGACGATTTCGAGCGGATGCGCGCGGAACTCGCCGGCGATCCGGCCGACATCGCGTGGCAGAAGCGGATCAACGAACTGCTCGACCTCGACCACTCCGACGTCGCGCACGGCCTCGGGCTGGTGTGGCAACTCCCGGCGGAGGCGTGACCGTGGACCTTCCTCCGCTGGGACTCGGCGGCGCTCAGCTGGGCAATCTCTACCACGCGGTGCCGGACGAAACCGCCGCGGCGAGCGTGCGACGGGCGTGGGACGAGGGGATCCGTTATTTCGACACCGCGCCGCACTACGGGCTCGGGCTGTCCGAACGCAGGCTCGGAGCCGCGCTGGCGGCGTATCCGCGCGGCGAATACGTCCTGTCCACAAAAGTCGGTCGCGTCCTGGAACCGCGCGCGGCGGCCCCCGGGGAACGCGACGACCAGGGCTTCGATGTCCCGGGGACTTACCGGCGCCGCTGGGATTTCAGCCGCGACGGGGTGTTGCGTTCGCTGGAATCGAGCCTGAATCGGCTGGGTCTCGACCACGTCGATCTCGTGTACGTGCACGATCCGGACGATCATTTCGAGGAAGCGGTTTCGGGTGCGTTCCCAGCATTGCTGGAGTTGCGCGAGCAGGGCGTCGTGGGGGCGATCGGGGCTGGGATGAACCAGGCTCCGATGCTGGCGGAATTCGTGCGCCGATTCGATCTTGACCATGTTCTAATGGCCGGTCGCTACACCTTGCTGAACCAGCCGGCGTTGGACGAGTTGTTGCCGCTGTGCGTCGAACGCGGCGTCGGCGTCGTGGCGGGCGGGGTGTTCAACGGTGGAATCCTCGCCACTGAACAACCCGGCGCGATCTACGATTACGCGGCCGCGCCCGCGGATCTCGTGGAGAAAGCCCAGAAGATCGCGGAAATCTGCGCACGGCACGGTGTTTCGCTGCCCGAGGCCGCGCTCGCGTTGCCGCGTACGCACCCGGCGGTGGTGTCGGTGGTCGTCGGGGCCCATGACGCCGAGCAGGTGTCGCTGAACGTTCGCCGCGCCGCGGCGAAAATCCCGGCCGTACTGTGGGACGACCTCGCCGACGCTGGCCTCCTGCGGCCGGCTGCCCGCCCCGTCGTGTCCGGAGGAACCCAGTGATCGATTCGCATCACCACCTGTGGGATCCCGCGCGTCGCGAGTACCCGTGGATGTCCGGTGACGCACTGGCCCCGATCCGCAAGCCGTACACCGTCGACGATCTGCGCGCGGTGACCACTGCGGCGGGCGTCCACGCTACCGTGCTGGTGCAGACCGTCTCGGACGAGGCGGAAACCGAGGAATTCCTTGCCACAGCCGCGTCCGAACCCGTGGTGGCCGGCGTCGTCGGCTGGGTCGACCTCGCCGCTCCGGACGTGGCCGACCGGCTCGCGCGGCTGCGCGAACTCGGCCCGCTGGTCGGCATCCGACACCAGGTCGAGGACGAACCGGACCCGGATTGGCTGCTGCGCCCGGAAATCCTGCGCGGCCTGACCGCGGTCGCCGCTGCGGGCCTGGTCTATGACCTGCTGGTGGCACCAGCGCAGCTCGCCGCCGCCCGGCAGGTAGCCGAACGCCTGCCGGACCTGCGGCTGGTCCTCGACCACGCCGCGAAACCTGGCATCGCAGCTGGCGAGTGGCAGCCGTGGGCGAACGGCGTGGCCTCGCTCGCCGAGCACGGCAACTTGCACTGCAAGCTGTCCGGCTTGGTGACGGAAGCCGACTGGCGCGAATGGCAGGTGGGCCATCTGCGCCGCTACGCAGACCACGTTTTCGAGTCGTTCGGCGCGAACCGGGTCATGTTCGGCTCCGACTGGCCAGTGTGCGAACTGGCGGCAGCGTACGAAGTCGTACTGGACGCGGCGGTGTCGCTGACCGGTGCGCTGAGCGACCCGGAACGGCTCGACGTCTTCGAGCACACGGCGGCACGAGTTTATGAGTTGAGCTGAGAGATGCGGCGGGTAAAACCAGAGTGCCGCGCGAAACCGAGCCTGTCGACCTATTCGGCGGTCCGCGGCGGCCTTCCAGCCGTTCGAGTGACCAAACGGCTCAGAAGTCCTGGCCCTGCACCATCTCGCGGAGCTTGGACAACGCACGGTGCTGCGTGACGCGGACGTTGCCGGCCGAAATGCCCAGCGTCTCGGCCGTCTCGTTCGCGCTGAGGCCGACAACGATGCGCAGCGCCAGGATCTCCTGCTGCAGCGGGGCGAGGCGGGTGAGCAGTTCCTGGAGGCGGCTGCCGAGGTCGAGGCGCAGCGCATGCGATTCCGGCTCGTTGCCGCCGGAGAGCGGGTGCTCCGGAAGCTCGGGCACCGGCTCGGACCGGTCGCGCGCGACCGCCCGGTAGGCGTCAGCGACCTTGTTGGCCGCGATCGCGTGCACGAGGTAAAGGAAGGAACCGCCGCGGTCCTGGTAGTCCGGAAGGGCCTTGAGGACAGCCATGCAGACGTCCTGTGCGACGTCGTCGGCGGCGAGGTAGGAGAGGTCGCGGCCGCCCATCCGGGCCCGGCAGTAGCGGGCGACGACGGGGCGGAGCACGTGCAGCAGGTCGGCGACCGCGGCTTGATCGCCCTGTCCTGCCGCGCGTACGAGCGGGTCGAGGTCTTCTTTGGTCAGGCGTCCGCCGGACCGGGGCAGCGTCGCGGGGCTCACGTAGCCCTCGACGCCGGACACCGCAGTTCGGGACGTCTTCGACGGTGCTGTCATGGTCGTCTCCCCGGCAACCCTGCGACCGTCGCTGTCTCGGGGTCAACACTCTGTGATGTTGCGGTCGCAAGTACTCCAATCGAACGGGGGGAGCACTGCGATCGTTGCGACGCTCCGTAACCTTAAGCGGCCGGAGGCCGACCGTCCACATTTCAACTACGAATACCCCGTTAGCAGCAGTGGTCTTGACACAAACGAGACCAGCCGACGCACAGTACGAATCCGGCCTCGCAGCATGTGCGGATGTCCGGTTTTGTACGTCACGAAGAGTGATAGCGGGGTAGCGCAACAGAGAGTGGTCGCACTGCGGGTAGAACGGGTTCCACTACCGTTGGTGATCTTGTGCCGCGTCCGCTCGCCGAGCCCGCGCGAACACCCACCACCGCAGAACGGCGAACCGGACGACCCCGCCGACGAAGCTGGCCGCGAGAAGCACGGCGGTTTGCTGCCCGGCGGAGGGATGCGGGACGACTGCGTCGAGAGCGGCGAGAACGACCGATCCGTAGCCGGCGTAGAAGGCAAAAGTGACGAGATCCTGAAGGTGGCGCTTGCCCGCGCGGCTGCTCCGGTTGGCGAACGTGACGCGGCGATGGAACTCGGTGTTGCCGACCGTCGTGATCGCGAGCGCGGCGAGATTCGCCCATTGCGCGCCGATTTCCGGCCGGAAGGCCAGGAAGAGAACGGCCTGGAGTCCGGTGGTGACGACACCGGCGGCCAGGTACCAGGCAGCATGACTGCCCATCTCGCGGCGGCGAGTGGTGCGGTCTTCGGGGTTTGGCCGATTATCGGCGACGCTCGGAGGTGCTGGGTGCTTGATGGGGGCTGCGGCGGGAGTCAGGTGGGGCTGGTGGTGACTGGGCTCGGCTGCTGGATCCGTCGCTGCTCGCGGTTGGCGGGCTTCGGCGGCGCTGTAATTGGCGGGTTGTTGCGGCAGCAGGTCTGTGTCGCTCGGCGCGTGGGTCGGTTTCGCCGTTGAATGGCGACTGGGTTTGTCGCTGGACTCCCGCCGTGGCTGTTCGGCGCAGTCGGTTGCCGTTTTACGGCGATCGGAGCTTGAGTTCGTCGGCAGCCGGCGAGGGCTGTTGTCTCCGGGCTTCGCCGGTAGCTGGTCAGCGTCGCGATCAGTCGTTGCCTGGCGGTCGGCGCGCGGATTAGCCGCTGAGGGGCGACGGGTGTTCTCACCATGGCGGTCGGCGGCGGAGTCCAGCAGGTCGCGGCGAGTGTCGATCTCGTCGGCGAGCGCGGCCAGGTCGTTGGCGGCTGCGCGGTGCTGGTCGGCGGCCTCGTCGAAGTCCGGGGAGCGGTGGCTCGGAGTCTCGTCGAGCGTGCGGAACTCCGGCTGCGCGTCATCGCGGACCGGGTCGTCGCTGGCTTTGCGTCGGGGGCGGAGACCGATCCGGCCGCGCGGCTTCCACCGGGTGGTGGTCATGTCCTGACGCTAGCTCTGCTTCGCCTGCTGACGCCCTGGCAGACCCAAGGAAACGCTGTGATTCCGACGACAGCCGTTCGGCCCGTTTCACTCGAAGTCGCCTCGGGTAGCTCACCACGAACAAATCCGGACTTTCGGGAGGTGCCCGTGAGCGATCCCGGTGACGACACTCTCCGCGAGAGTGAAGCGCCCGGTGCGGACGGCTCTCGTGTCGGCTCGTTTCGTGCGTCCGGCTCCATGGGCGCGTCAGCTTCCGGCGAGGTCCGGGAAAGCCAGCGTGCCGGGGACGAGCCGGAGGTTCGGCCGCCGGTCCACGCTGCTGGGGAGGCCGGCGGAGGCGACCCCGAACTGGGGTCGCTCGGCTCGGCCGGGGATGGCTGGCCCCCGGTGCCCGGACAGGGCGAACGGGTCGACCACGGAGGAGGCACGGTTGCCGACGCGATCCGGTCGGCCATGGCCCGAAGATCCTGATCTCAAACGTATTTGTGACAGGTTCCACCGTCGCGGCAAACGGCCTAGCGCTCACACTGCGCGACCGTCATGCCGCCTTTAGCGTGAAAAACCACCCTGCAACCAACCGCGCGCATCCGACTGCGACGAAGGGAAGGCCGAAAGATGCTGACCGTTACCGAAGCCGCCGCCGAGGCGATCACCGCGTTGACCGCTGAACAAGGCAGTGACTCCGAGAAGAGCGGCCTGCGCTTCGCGCTGCAGAGCATGGAAGGCGACGGTGCCCAGTTGGCGCTGTCGGTAGCCCCGGCCCCGGAGGACGGCGACCGCATCGTCGGCGCCGACGGCGGAGCCAAGGTCTTCCTCGAGCCGCAGGCAGCGGCATTGCTCGACGACAAGGTCCTCGACGTTCAGCAGGACGACACCGGCGACGTCGCCTTCGCCGTCCTGCCGCAGCAGCAGTCCGCCTGACGGGCTGCGCAAGCAAGCTCCTGGCCACGGGGATCGGCGCGGCGGTGTCCGTCCGCTGATCCCGTGTGCCGCTGGCCGGTGCCTCCGGAGGTCTCAGGACGTCCGGGGCCGGTGAGTTGATTCATGGCCGATCCCTGGGCGGTGCTGCCGCCCAAGACGCGGGTTGTCCAGACGACGGGGTGGCTGCGTTGTTGTGTGGAACGCTCCCGCGGCTTGATCGCGGGAGCGTTCTGCTACCTGGTGCGCAGCCAGTCCCGCACTAGCACTCCGGCCCGTTCGCGCAGCAGTTCCGCGGCGTGCGAGCGGGCGTAGTCCAGCGACGGTGCGTGGTCGATCAGCGCGCTGCTGCCCACGACTCCCAATCCGTCCAGCGCGTCCGCGTCCAGCTGGATCCGTCCGGCGAGCACCAGAAGCGGGACGCCCGTCTGCCCGGCGCGAGCCGCGATGCCTGCCGGGGCCTTGCCGGACAGCGACTGTTCGTCCAGCGAGCCCTCCCCGGTGATCACCAGGTCAGCACCGGTCAGCGCGGTGTCGACGCCGGTCAACGCGGCGATCAGATCGAAGCCGGACTCGACCGTCGCGCCGAACCCTGCGATCGCTCCCGCCGCGACACCTCCGCCAGCGCCGGCTCCGGGCAGGTCGGAGACGTCCGGTGCGCCGGCCTGCACAAGCGCCTTAGACCAGTGCGACAGGCTTTCGTCCAGCGTGCGGACGTCGTCCGGTGCCGCGCCTTTTTGCGGACCGAACACGGCCGCCGCCCCGTTCGCGCCGAGCAGCGGATTCGTCACGTCCGTCGCGACTGCGACCGGCACTGCGCCCAGCTGCTCCCGAACCGGGCCCAAATCGACGCGCGCCACTTGCGCCAGCGACCCGCCGCCGAGACCAACCGGCGCACCGGACGCGTCGAGGACCTCGGCACCCAACGCAGCCAGCATCCCGGCACCGCCGTCGGTGCTAGCGGTGCCGCCGACGGTCAGCACGAGCCTCCGCGCGCCGCGGGCGAGGGCGTCGTTCAGCAGCTCGCCGACGCCCCACGTGTGCGCGGCCAGCGCGACTTCCCGGCTCGGCGTCACGAACTCGATCCCGCACGCCCGCGCCGATTCGACGTAGGCCGTGCCGTCGAGCAGCACGTACCGGGCGTCGACCGGTTCGGCCAGCGGACCGCGCACCGACAACCGCACCACGGAGCCGCCCGCGTTCTCGAGGACCTCCAGCGTCCCTTCGCCGCCGTCGGCGACTGGGCACGCGGAGATCTCGGCATCCGGCAACGCATCGCGCACGCCGTGCGCGATCGCTTCCGTCACCTCGACCGCGGTCATGCTTCCTTTGAACTTGTCCGGTGCGATCACGACCCGGGTCATCGGCCCACCTCCGTCAGCGGATCGGCGCCGGCGAGCACTGAGACGACGTTGCGTGCGGCCAGCACCGCCATCGCCGTACGCGTTTCCACCGTCGCCGAGCCGAGGTGCGGTGTGACCACCACGTCGTCGCGCTCCAGCAATCGAGGCTCGACGTCCGGTTCGTTTTCGAACACGTCCAACGCCGCGCCCGCGATCTCTCCGGCCGCGAGCGCGTCGGCCAGCGCCGACTCGTCAACGACCGGACCACGAGTGGTGTTCACCAGGTACGCACTCGGTTTCATGGCCCGCAAGGCATCCGCGTCGACAAGGTGTCGGGTCTCGGGAGTCAGCGGACAGTGCAGCGACACGAAGTCGGAACGCCGCAGCAGTTCGTCGAACGACACGAACTCGCCGTCGAAGTCCGGTTTCGCCGACCGTCCGGAGTAGACGACCCGCATCCCGAACGCCGCCGCCCGCTTCGCCACCGCGCGGCCGATCTGCCCGAGCCCGACGATGCCGAGTGTCTTGCCCTGCAGCCCGGACCCGAGCAGGAAGCCGAGGTGGAACGACCACGGCTGCCGCGCGCGCAGCAAACGTTCGCCTTCGCCGAGCCGCCGCGAGACGGCCAGCAGCAGTCCGAACGCGAGATCCGCGGTGGCGTCGGTGAGCACGCCCGGCGTGTTGGTGACCACGACCCCGCGTTCGGCCAGTGCACTGACCTCCACGTTGTCGTAGCCCACCGCGACGTTCGCGACGACCTTCAGTCCGGGACCCGCCGCGTCCGCGACTGAGCCGTCGATCCGGTCGTGCAGCATCGACACCACCGCGGCCGATCCGGCGACGAACTTCCGCAGTTCCTCGGGCGTGAGCGGCCGGTCCTCCGGCGAGATTTCGACTTCGCCTGCTTCGCCGAGCACCTGCACGGCCTCGTCCGGGATCCAGCGGGTGACAGCGATCTTCGGCATGCCGAGCAGCCTAATGCCGACCGTGCCGCCCGAGCGAGGTTCGCGGCGCGCTCACCGCCGGACACCCGCCTGAGCTGCGACGGAGCGTCCAACCGCGACAGAACGCCACTGACGCCGGCAGGGCCCGAATTCCGCATTGCGGTACCACGCAACGAAATCCCGGTCTGCCGACGGCCGCGCCGCCCTGTGCCGCCGCGAAACCCGTTCGCCGACTCCTAGCGCACCGTGTTGTCTTATCGCATCACCTCTCTTCTCTCGCAGTTCGCAAAACCTCGCGTCGTCTTGTGCCGTCTCTCCGGACGTCCGCTTCACCCTTTGGCACTCCCGCGGGCGGCCGGATCGTGCTATGTTCTCATGTAGAACTTCTGTGCGCTATGCGAACACGCTAGCACGGAACGGCAGAAGCAGGAAGATCCAGACGGAAGGGCTCGTGATGGCAAGGGTGCTGTCGCTCGGCGAGGCGGTCGCCGAGCTGGTGCACGACGGAGACACCGTCGCTCTCGAGGGCTTCACGCACCTCATCCCCGTGGCGGCCGGGCACGAGATCATCCGTCAGGGCAGGCGGAACCTCACGCTCGTGCGGATGACGCCGGACATCGTCTACGACCAGCTCATCGGCGCGGGCTGTGCGCGCAAGCTGATCTTCTCGTGGGGCGGCAACCCCGGGGTCGGCTCGCTGCACCGGTTCCGCGACGCCGTGCAGCACTCGTGGCCGGTGCCGCTGGAGATCGAGGAGCACAGCCACGCGGGCATGGCGAACCGTTATGTCGCAGGCGCTTCCGGGCTTCCGTTCGCCGTGCTGCGCGGGTACACCGGCACCGATCTTCCCGCGCAGACGGACACGATCAAGCCGATCACCTGCCCGTTCACCGGCGAACAGCTCACCGCGGTGCCCGCGCTGAACCCGGACGTCACGATCGTGCACGCGCAGCGCGCCGACCGGGCGGGCAACGTCCAGCTGTGGGGCATCGCGGGTGTGCAGAAGGAAGCGGTGCTCGCGGCGAAGCGGTCGCTGGTCACCGTCGAAGAGGTCGTCGACGAGCTGGAGCCCCGGCCGGGCGCGCTGGTCCTTCCGTCCTGGGCGGTCACCGCGGTGGCCGAGGTGCCGCGCGGCGCGGCGCCGTCGTACGCCGCTGGGTACTACGAGCGGGACAACGCGGCGTACCAGGCGTGGGACGAGATCGGGCGGGACCGAAAGGAATTCGCCCAGTGGCTGAACGATCTGACCGGGGTGAAGGCATGAGCGAGTACACCGCCGACGAGATGATGAGCATCGCCGCGGCCCGCGCGCTCGGCGAGGGCATGTCGTGCTTCGTCGGGATCGGATTGCCCAGCACGGCGGCGAACCTGGCCCGGCGCACGCACGCCCCGAACCTCACGCTGATCTACGAATCGGGTTGTCTCGGCGCGAAACCCAGCAGGCTGCCGCTGTCGATCGGCGACGGCGAGCTGGCCGACACCGCCGACGCGGTGGTCAGCGTGCCCGAGGTGTTCAACTACTGGCTGCAGCCCGGCCGGATCGACGTCGGGTTCCTCGGCGCGGCGCAGCTCGACAAGTTCGGCAACATCAACACCACGGTCATCGGTTCCGACTACCACGATCCGAAGGTGCGCCTTCCCGGCGCGGGCGGGGCGCCGGAGATCGCCGCGTCCTGCAAGGAAGTGTTCGTCGTGCTGCGTCAAAGCAAGCGGACGTTCGTGGACAAGGTCGACTTCGTGACGTCGTTCGGCCATGGCTCCGGGCGCGGCGACCGCGAACGGCTCGGCCTGCGCGGAGCCGGGCCGACGCTCGTGGTCACCGACCTCGGCCTCATGCGGCCCGACCCGGACACCGCGGAGCTCACGCTCACCGAACTGCACCCCGGGGTCGAACTGGACCAGGTCGTGGAAGCGACGGGGTGGACACTGAAGACGGCCGCGGATCTCAAGACCACCCCCGCGCCCACCGAACGCGAACTGACCCTGCTCCGCGAACTGAAGAAGGCCGGCGAATGAGCGACGCTTACGTACTCGACGCGATCCGCACTCCCTTCGGGCGCTACGGCGGCGCTCTCTCCGGAGTGCGTCCCGACGACCTGGCCGCGGGCGTCCTGCGCGCGCTGGCCGAGCGCAACGGGCTCGATCCGTCCACTGTGGACGAGGTCGTGCTCGGCGACGCCAACGGGGCGGGCGAGGACAACCGCAACGTGGCGCGGATGGCCGCGCTTCTCGCCGGCTGGCCGACGTCGGTGCCCGGTGCGACGGTGAACCGGCTGTGCGGGTCCGGCGTCGAGGCGACCATGCAGGCGAGCCGGGCGATCCAGGTCGGCGACGCTTCGCTGGTGGTCGCGGGCGGCGTCGAATCGATGAGCCGCTCGCCGCTGGTGATGCCGAAGCCGGACAAGGCTTTCCCGGCCGGCAACCAGACGCTCTACAACACGGCACTCGGCTGGCGGATGGTCAACCCGGCGATGCCGTCGCAGTGGACCGTTTCCCTCGGCGAGTCCACCGAACTTCTCGCCGAACGCTACGGCATCGGCCGCGACGAGCAGGACGCGTTCGCCGCGCGCAGCCACGTGAACGCCGCGCGGGCGTGGGACGAGGGCTTCTACGACGACCACGTGGTCCCGGTCGAAGGCGTCGAGCTGACCCGGGACGAGGGCATCCGGCCGGATTCCTCGCCCGAGAAGCTCGCGAAGCTGAAAACCGTGTTCCGCAAGGAAAACGGCACCGTCACGGCGGGCAATGCGTCACCGCTGAACGACGGTGCGTCGGCGTTGCTGCTCGGCGACTCGGCCGCGGCCGAGCGGCTCGGCAAGACGCCGCTGGCCCGCATCGCCGGGCGCGGCGCCGCGGGGGTCGACCCGGACGTGTTCGGCATCGGCCCGGTGCGCGCGGCGGAGATCGCGCTCGAACGGGCGGGCATCGGCTGGGACGACCTCGCCGCGGTGGAACTCAACGAGGCGTTCGCGGCGCAATCGCTGGCCTGCCTGAAAGAATGGTCGAAGCTGGACCCGGAGATCGTCAACGTCAACGGCGGGGCCATCGCGATCGGGCACCCGCTCGGCGCGTCCGGCGGCCGGATCATCGGCACGCTGGCGCATCAGCTCCGCCGCACCGGCGGCCGCTGGGGCCTCGCGGCGATCTGCATCGGCGTCGGCCAGGGACTCGCTGTCGTGCTCGAGAACCGCTGAGAAAGGGGAGGCATCGTGGCCACACCGACCGGGCGGCGCCTGCCGCAGTACCGGCCCGATCCGGAGGGCACCCACCCGCCGCTCGACTACGCGCCGTACCGCTCCACCGCGCTGCGGCATCCGAAGCAGCCGCTGGTCCTGCTGCCGCAGATGCTCACCGAGGTCACCGGTCCGCTGCTCGGCCCGGGACGGCTCGGCGAGCTCGACAACGACCTCACCCGCCAGCACGAGGGCGAGCCGCAGGGCCAGCGGATCATCGTCACCGGCAGGCTGCTCGACGGCGACGGACGGCCGATCCGCAACTCGCTCGTGGAGATCTGGCAGGCCAACGCGGGCGGCCGCTACCGGCACACCGGCGACCGCTGGCCGTCCCCGCTCGACCCGAACTTCGACGGGCTCGGCCGCACGCTGACCGACGACGACGGGCGCTACGAGTTCACCACGATCAAGCCCGGCGCGTACCCGTGGAAGAACCACGACAATGCCTGGCGTCCCGCGCACATTCACTTCTCGGTGTTCGGCTCGGCGTTCACCCAGCGGCTCGTCACGCAGATGTACTTCCCGGACGATCCGCTGTTCTCGCAGGACCCGATCTTCAACTCCATTCCGGACGAGAAGGCGCGGCAGCGGATGATCTCCCGGTTCGACCTCGACCGCACCGAGGAGGAATGGGCGCTGGCGTTCCAGTTCGACATCGTGGTGCGCGGGCGGGAACAGTCGGTGTTCGAGGACGAGGAGGAGGACGAGTGAGGCTGGAAGGCACGCCTTCGCAGACCGTCGGGCCGTACCTGTCCATCGGGCTGCCGTGGGACGACGGGCCGTTCGTGGTCCCGGAAGGCACCGAAGGCGCGGTGTGGATCCGCGGCGGCGTGTATGACGGCGCGGGCAACCCGGTTCCCGACGCGATGATCGAGACGTGGCAGGCCGATCCGGACGGCGGGTTCGACCACCCCGACGACCCGCGCGGCAAGCCCGCCGGTGCGTTCCGCGGATTCGGCCGGTGCCCCACCGACGAGCAGGGCCAGTACCGGATCCTGACGCTGCTGCCCGGGATCGTGCCGGACGCGTCCGGGGCTCCGCAGGCGCGGCACATCGACGTGTCGGTGTTCGCTCGCGGGCTGCTGAACCGGGTCGTCACGCGGGTGTACTTCGAGGACCAGGACAACGCCGGCGACGCCGTGCTGGCGAGCGTTCCCGAGGAACGGCGGGATACGTTGCTGGCCAAGAAGGACGGTTCCGGCTACCGGTTCGACGTGCGTTTGCAAGGCGAAGGCGAGACGGTGTTCTTCGCGGTCTGACCGGCCGTGTCCATTGTGGAGGTTCAAGCGTGAGCAGTGTCCGGGTGCACCGGGTCGTCGAAGGCCCGGCGGCGGGTCCGGTGGTGGTGTTCTCCAACTCGATCGGCAGCGACCACCGGATGTGGGAGCCGCAGGTCGCGCCGTTGACCGAACGCGGATTCCGCGTGGTCCGGTACGACACGCGGGGCCACGGGTCGTCGCCGGTTCCGCCGGGGCCGTACGACCTGGCCGATCTGGGTGGCGACGTGCTGGGGTTGCTCGACGACCTCGGTGTCGAGCGCGCGCATTTCGTCGGCCTGTCGCTCGGCGGGATGACCGGGATGTGGCTCGGTATCAACGCCGCCGAGCGGTTGTCGAGCCTCACGTTGTGCTGCACGTCAGCGCTGCTCGGGCCGCCCGAGATGTGGGCCGATCGCGCGCGGCTCGTGCGGGCCGAGGGCACCGGTGCGGTCGCGGAAGCCAGTGTCGGGCGCTGGGTCACGCCGGGCTACGCGCAGGCGCATCCGGACCAGGTCGCGTACCTGCGCGAGATGGTCGCGGCCCAGCCGGACGAGGGATACGCCGGATGTTGCGAGGTCATCGAGCGGATGGACCTCACCGGCGACCTGCCGAAGGTCTCCGTCCCGACGCTGGTGATCGCCGGTGCCGACGACCCGTCGACGCCCGCCGAGCCGCACGGTCGGGTCATCGCGGACGGGATCCCCGGCGCCCGGCTCGAGGTCGTCGCCTCCGCCGCGCACCTGGGCAGCTACGAGCAGCCGGAGGAATTCACCCGGCTGATCCTCGACCGGATCACGGAGGAGCAGTGACCGGAGACCGCTACGAGGCGGGCATGCGGGTGCGCCGCGAGGTGCTCGGCGACGACCATGTCGACCGGGCGGTCGCGCGGACCACCGAGTTCAGCCAGCCGTTCCAGGAGTACATCACCGAGGCGGCGTGGGGTTCGGTGTGGACGCGCGACGGCCTCGACCGGCGGACTCGCAGTTGCATCACTCTGGCCGCGCTCGCCGCGCTGCACTGCCACGACGAACTGGCGATGCACGTCCGCGCGGCGGTGCGCAACGGGCTCACCGCGGACGAGATCCGCGAAGTCCTGCTGCACACCGGCGTGTACGCGGGAGTTCCGGCGGCGAACACGGCGATCGGGATCGCCCAACGCGTCCTCGCGGAGCTGGGAGAACCCACCGCTCAGCCGCCGGCCGGATAGGGTTCGCCGCATGGAATCCGACGACCAGGCCGAACGCGGTGCGCACCACGTGCAGTCGCTGGAACGCGGACTGGCGGTGATCAAGGCGTTCAGCGCCGAGGCGCCGCATCCGACGCTCAGCGACGTCGCGCGCGTCACCGGATTGACCCGCGCGGCCGCGCGCCGGTTCCTGCTGACGCTCGTGGACCTCGGCTACGTCCGCACCGACGGCAAGTACTTCTCGCTCACCGCGCGTGTGCTGGAGCTCGGCTACGCGTATCTGTCCAGCCTCAGCCTGGCCGAGATCTCGCAACCGCACCTGGAACGGCTCTCGGCGGAGGTCCACGAGTCGAGTTCGGTGTCGGTGCTGGAGATCGCCGACATCGTGTACGTCGCGCGCGTCGCGGTGTCGCGGATCATGACGGTGAGCATCAACGTCGGCACGCGGTTCCCCGCGCACGCCACGTCGATGGGGCACGTGCTGCTCGCCGACATGGACCGGACCGAACTCAACACCTACTTCGTCGTCGCCGACCTCGACCGGTTGACCCCGCACACGCTCACCCACCGCACCGCGCTCGAAGCCGAGCTGGCGAAGGTCCGGGAGCAGGGCTGGGCGATGGTCGACCAGGAGCTCGAAGAAGGCCTGCGTTCGGTCGCCGCGCCGATCCGCAACCGGGCGGGGCGCGCGGTCGCCGCGGTGAACATCTCGACGCACGCGAGCCGGACGCCGGTGGAGACCGTCCGGACCGAGTTCGTTCCGCCGTTGCTCGAGACCGCGGCTGCCATTTCGGCGGAGCTCGCCGCGGTCGCGCCCGGGCGAGCGATCAAAGGCTGAGGAGCGCCGATGCCGGAACCGGTTGCCGGATTGCTGCTCGCCGCCGGGGCGGGGCGGCGATTCGGCGGGCCCAAAGCGCTGGTCGAGTACGACGGGGAGCCGCTGGTCCAGCGGGCGGTCCGGAACCTGGCCGAGGCCGGATGCACCTCGGTGCGGGTGGTCGTCGGTGCGTCGGCTGAGCAGGTCCGGGAGCTGCTGCCACCGGAGGTCACTGCGGTGTCCGCGGCGCGGTGGCAGGACGGGATGGGCGAGTCGCTGAAAGCCGGGCTCGAGTCGTTGGCGGGGGAGCCGTCGGCGGCCGTGCTCGTGCACCTGGTGGATCTGCCGTGGGTACCGGCGGCGGCGCTCGCGCGGATCGTCGGGGAGGTTTCCGAGGACGCTGTCGTCCGGGCCGCGTACCAGGGGGTTCCGGGACATCCGGTGCTGTTCGGGCGGCGTTGGTGGGGAGAGATCGCGGATTCGGCGCACGGTGACCACGGGGCGCGGGACTGGTTGCGTGGGCGCGGCGACGTGCGGCTTGTCGAGTGCGGTGACCTCGGGAGCGGCAGCGATGTCGATCGGCCTGGGGACCTGGCCGGGCCTGGGGCGGAGCGGCGATGAACGGTGCCGGGGCGGTCGGGTGCCTGGCTGCGTTGGGTCGCTGACGGAGCTTGCCTGGTCCGGAATGCGTGCGTTACGAGCCGCTGAGCGACGCGGTGAACGGCGAACTTGGCGGTCTCGGATCTACGATCGGGGGCGTGACAGAGTCCCTCGCCTCGCCCGACGCGCTCGCGGCCGCCCTCGACACCACCGGTTACCTCGCCGACGAGGGGCTGGCCACCGCGGGATTTCTCGCGACGCAGATGCAGCGGCCGCTCTTCTGCGAAGGCGAGCCCGGCACCGGGAAGACCTCGCTGGCGCTTGCCTTGTCCGAGGCGTTGAAGTGGCCGTTGGTGCGGCTTCAATGTCACGAGGGCATCGACGCCGCGCAGGCCCTTTACGAATGGGACTTCCCTCGTCAGCTGCTGCACCTGCGTGCGCTCGAAGCGGCAGACGGCGGACGGCTCGACGCGGAAACTGCCGAGCGTTCGCTGTACACGGAGCGTTTCCTGCTTGCGCGGCCGTTGCTGCAGGCGCTCACCACGACACCGTGTGTGCTGCTGGTGGACGAGATCGATCGCGCGGACGATGAGTTCGAGGCGTTCCTCCTGCAGTTGCTTGACGAGTACACCGTCACGATCCCGGAGTACGGCGAGGTTCGGGCGGAGCAGCCGCCGCTGGTCGTGCTGACGTCGAACCGGACTCGCGAGGTGCACGACGCGCTCAAGCGCCGGTGCCTCTACCACTGGCTCGAACACCCGGACCTGGCTCGGGAGATCAGCATCCTGCGCCGCCGGCTGCCGGGGATCGGCGAGACGCTCGCCCGGCAGATCGCCGACGCGGTGCACCGGCTGCGGGCGATGGACCTCCTCAAACCGCCCGGGGTCGCCGAATCTCTCGACTGGGCAAGGGCTTTGCTCGCGCTCCAGCGCGACGAACTGGACGCCGCGACGGCCGCGCGGACTCTCGGTGCGGTGCTCAAGTACAGCGAGGATCTCGACCGGGTGCGGGCGAAGCTGGACACGCTGTTCTCTTGAGTTTTTGTCTACTGTGGACGGTCAAGTAATTCCGTTGCGGCGGGGTGCGGGATCGGGCATGCTTGGAGCATCACTGGATGACTTCGCCGACTTCATTGATGAGTGCCTGATCTTGTGACTGCGACTGTGCCGGAAGGAGGGCTCGTGACCGACTTCGTCCGGACTGCCCTCCCGGCTGTCCGCTGAGTTCCCGTTCTTTCCTGAAGGTTCCGCGCGGCCGCCCTTCGTTGCCGCGGTGAGCCGTGTGGTGGGGCCTTGGGGAGTTTCGCGCGGCGGAGGGTTGGCTGAACCGAACCGCCCGGGAACGCGGCGCGGGGGTTGGCTGGCGGAGGTGCCGGGAATCCTGGACGCGGCGCGGAGGCGGCCAGCTGGCGGAAACGTCGGCAAGCCTTGGCGCGGTGTGGGGTTGGCCGACGGGCGCGGGATGTCTGCGGGCTTGAACGCGGGCGAAATTGGGCTGGCGACGGTTCAGCTGGGTGGAGCGGTGTGCGGGTCGCGCGGAGCGGCGAGTTGGCGCAAGCCGGAACATCTGCGGGGCCGACGCGGTTCACACTGGAATGGCGGTGCGGAGGAACGCTGGCGAGCTGGAGCAGCTCAAGCCGGGACCTTGGCGTGCCCAGGAACCCGCCCCAGAACCTTCGAGCGGCCGAGCGCTAGCCCCAGAACGTTCGCGTGGGCGAGAACTCGGCCAAGAACTTGCCCAAGAGTCTCTGCACGAATCGGAACTCGGCCAAGAACCGCCGCGCGGCCGGGAGCCCGGCCAAGAACTCGATCAAGAACCGTTGCGTGCCAAGACCGCTGCCGACAACTCGCAGGCTGCAGCCGGACGCCAGCGGCTCCAGGAAGCTGAACCGGTCGCCGCCGGAGTGAGTGAAAGGCGTCCGAACCAGGCAGGATCGGCTGTCGCGGCGCGGTTTTCGGGGTTGGGGTCACAATGGGGGACATGAACACCGAAGTCGCTGACCCGCTTGCTGGCTATGCGGGGTTCGCGGCGGCATTGCGGGAGGCGGGCGTCGCCTGTGACGCGCGGCGGGTGCAGGCTTACCTGTCTGCGGTGGCGAAGGTCGACGTCGCCCGGCCGACGCAGTTGTACTGGGTTGGGCGGTTGACGCTCTGCTCCGACCCCGACGATCTGCCTCGGTACGAGGAAGCGTTCGCGCGGTGGTTCGAAGGAGATGACAGTCCGAAGGCGACGTCGGGGACTCCGGTGCGGAAGCAAGCCCGGATCGCTCCGCTGGTCGCGGCGGCCGGGGACGGGGACAGTGCCGAGGAATCGCACGACACGCTTCGGGTCGCGGCTAGCGATCACGAGGTTCTCCGGCATCGGGATCTCGCCGAGTTGACCAAAGCTGAGCGGGCGCATTTGCGGGAGTTGCTCGCGACGCTGCGTCCGGTGCTGCCCCGGCGGCGGGCGGCGCGGCGGGCGCCCGCGCATCGTGGTGCGCTTGACCCCGCGCGGACTCTGCGGGCGATGCTTGCGTCCGGTGGTGAGCCAGTGCGGCTGGCGCATCATCGAAGGGGGACGCGGGCGCGGAAGGTCGTCTTGCTGATCGACGTTTCCGGCTCGATGAGCCCGTATGCCGACGCGTTGCTGCGGTTCGCGCACGTCGTCGCGCGGGCTGCTCCGATGTCGGTCGAGGTGTTTACGCTGGGTACTCGGATGACGCGAGTGTCCCGGCAGCTCCGGCAGCGCGATCCGGAGCAGGCGATGCTCGCCGCCGGTACCGCGGTGCCTGATTTCGCTGGTGGGACACGGCTTGGCGAGACATTGCGGGTGTTTCTCGACCGGTGGGGACAGCGCGGGTTCGCGCGACGCGCGGTAGTCACCGTGTTCTCCGACGGGTGGGAGCGCGGCGACGTCAGCCTGCTGGCCGAGCAGCTCGGCAGGCTGCGCCGGCTCGCGCACGCCGTATTCTGGGTGAATCCGCACGCAGGGCACGAGGGTTATGCTCCGGTCCAATCCGGCATCGTGGCCGCCCTGCCGCACATCGACCGCTTGCTGGCCGGGCACAGCCTGGCGACGTTGGAACGACTCCTCGGGGAGATTGCCGATGCGTGACGTACTGGACGACGTGTACCGCCGCTGGCAGGCGGGCGAAACGGTCGGGCTCGGCACGGTGGTGGCGACGTTTTCGTCGGCCCCGCGGGCGCCGGGTGCGTCGATGATGGTCGCGCCGGACGGCACGGTCGTCGGGAGCGTGTCCGGCGGCTGCGTCGAGGGCGCGGTGTACGAGCTGGCCAACGAGGTCGTCGCCGAGCGGAAGCCGGTGTTGCAGCGCTACGGCGTCAGCGACGACGACGCCTTCGCGGTCGGGCTGACCTGCGGCGGGATCATCGACATCTACGTCGAGCCGGTGGACCGCGAATCGATGCCGGAGCTGGAGCGCGTCGTCGAGTCGGTGCGCAGCGGCGAGCCGGTCGCGGTCGTCACGATCGTGGAGCACGAGACGCCGGGACTGGTCGGCGAGCACATGATTGTGTGGCCGGACCGGGTCGAGGGGTCCCTTGGCTCGTCCCGGATGGACGATGCTGTCGCGGACGATGCGCGTGGGCTTCTTGCCGCCGGACGCACCGGGACGCTCCATTACGGACCGGACGGGCAGCGGCGCGGCGAGGGCATGGCTGTTTTCGTGAATTCCTTCGAACCGCCGCCGCGACTGCTGGTGTTCGGGGCCATCGATTTCGCCGCCGCAATGGCACGGATGGGTGCTTATCTCGGGTATCAGGTGACGGTCTGCGACGCGCGTCCGGTGTTCGCGACCAGCAGCCGGTTCCCGGAGGCGCACGACGTGGTCGTCGACTGGCCGCACCGTTACCTGAAGGCCGAGGCCGACGCGGGCCGGATCGACGCGCGGACGGCGATCGCGGTCCTCACGCACGATCCGAAGTTCGACGTGCCGCTGCTGGAGGTCGCGCTGCGGCTCGATGTCGGGTACGTCGGCGCGATGGGTTCGCGCAAGACGCACGACGACCGGTTCGCGCGGCTTCGCGAGGCGGGGATCACCGAGGGCGAGCTGGAACGCCTGTCGTCGCCGATCGGCCTCGACCTCGGCGCGCGCACGCCGGAGGAGACGGCGGTGTCGATCGCGGCGGAGATCATCGCGCTTCGTTGGAGCGGCACCGGACGGAGGCTGGCGGCGTTGAGCGGGCGGATTCACAGCTGACCTGGCTGGTGGCCTGGGAAGCTGGGGAAGTGTTGCGGCGGGGCTTGGCGGCTGGTGGCGTTGAGCAGGCGGATTCCTAGCCGACCAGGCTGGTGGCCTGGGAGGTTGGGGAACTGTCGCGGCGGGCTTGGCGGCTGGCGGTGTTGGGCGGGCGGATTCCTAGCTGACTTGGCTGGTGAGCTGGGAGGCCGGGCAAGCGTTTGCGGTCGCTCGGTGGCTGGTGCGGGCGGGCATGCGGGGCTTCCGGCGGTGCTGCCTGGCCGGACTTTGGTGCCTGACGGCGCTGTGCACGCAGTTGACGCGGCAGGTGATTCCGGGGTCGGGATGTAGCAGCGGGGCCGCAACAGGCCGGATGCGCAGCCGACGCGGCAGTTGCTGCGAGGACCCGGCAGCAGGTGTACCGCAGTTGGGCGACCCGCAGGGCGAACCATCCGGACCGAGGCTTGGCACTGTGCGCGGCGACCCGGAATGGCGCATCCCCGGCGGCTGCGGCGGGCAGCAGCCGCCAGTCATGCAGCAGCAAAGGTGAGAAGCATGGGCACCAAGACAACGCGGCAGATGCTGTGAGAACCCGGCCGCAGGTGCATCGAGGACGCAGCTAGCCGAAAACGCGGCACCAAGCCGAACCGTCCAGGCCGAAGCCCACGCAGCCTTGCCACGACGGCCCGCCAGGCAGTGCGATCCGCGAGGAAAACCCCGTCCAGCAACGAAACCCGGTGAACCCCCGACTCGAAACCGCGGGCCCTCGGGAAGATCCGCCGCTCGAAAAATCACCCGTCCGGCTTCACGCATCTGCGTCTCCGGAAATGCAAAAAACCCGCATCTGCGGAACCGTCAGGGCGACGTGCGACATCAGGACTTGTCCGCGCGCGAAAGGCGTAGCACGCTCCCCTGTGAGGCCGATCACGATCGCGCCTTGGCCGTTCCCGAACCGGCCCGCCGCCTCCGCCGGGGCTGGCGGGCATTTGCACTTGGAGGCCTTTGATGCGCATCACCGTCACTGTCGACGGCACGAAATACACCGATGACGTCGAGCCGCGCACCCTGCTCGTCCACTACTTACGGGAACGCGTCGGGAAGGTGGGCACCGTCGTCGGGTGCGACACCAGCAACTGCGGCGCGTGCACCGTCCATCTCGACGGGCACAGCGTGAAATCCTGTTCCGTTCTCGCCGTGCAGGCCGACGGATGCGAGGTCACCACCGTCGAGGGGCTGGCCCGCGACGGGCAACTGCACCCGGTCCAGCAGGCTTTCCACGACAACCACGCCCTGCAGTGCGGGTTCTGCACGCCGGGCATGATCATGCAGTCCATCGACCTGCTGGCGGACAATCCGGACCCGGACGAGCAGGCCGTTCGCGAGGGGCTCGAGGGCAATCTTTGCCGCTGCACCGGCTACCAGAACATCGTGAAGGCGGTGCGCGACGCCGCGAAGCACATGAGTCCCGGTGCGGGGCCCGACGCCGAGAAGATCGATCAACCCAACCACGTCGGCGTGGGTGGTGAATGATGACTGCCACGATCGAGCCTGAGGTAGGAAAGTCCCGGCGTCGCAAGGAAGACGAGCGGCTGATCACCGGGCGCACCCGGTGGACGGACAACATCGCGTTGCCGGGGATGCTGCATCTCGCGGTGCTGCGGAGTCCGCTGGCGCACGCCAAGATCGTTTCGATCGACACGTCCGCGGCCAAGGAATCCGCTGGTGTCGTCGCCGTTTACACCGCCGCCGACCTCGATCCCGAGGGTGCCATCGGCATGCCGTGCGCGTGGCCGATCACGCCGGACATGGCTGCGCCGCGGCGTCCGGTGCTGGCCTCGGACCGGGTGAATTTCGCCGGCGAGGGCGTGGCGGTGGTGGTCGCTCGATCGGCCGCGGAGGCGCATGACGCGCTCGAGGCGATCGAGGTCGAGTACGAAGACCTGCCGCCGGTCCTCGACCTGGAAGCGGCGCTCGCCGAAGACGCGCCGCTCGTGCACGAGGAACTGGGCAGCAACAAGAACGCCTTCTGGGTGTTCGACTCGGCCGAGGCCGGGACCGGCGGGAACGTCGAGGAAGCACTGTCCTCTTCGGAGGTCGTGCTGAAACGGCGGTTCCGCCAGCAGCGGCTGGTGCCCGCGTTCATGGAGCCGCGCGCGTGCGTGGTCGACCCGACCGGCGCGCAGCTGACCATGTGGTCGGCCACCCAGGTGCCGCACATCCTGCGCGTGATGTCCGCGCTGACGCTCGGCATCCCCGAGCACAAGCTGCGCGTGATCGCGCCGGACGTCGGCGGCGGGTTCGGCGGCAAGATCGGCGTGCTGCCCGAGGAAATGATGACCGTGCTGGTCGCGAACAAGCTCGGCAAGCCGGTGAAGTGGAACGAATCCCGGTCCGAGACGATGCTCGCCGCGCACCACGGCCGCGACCAGATCCAGGACATCACGATCTCGGCGAAGGCCGACGGGACGGTCACCGGGCTCAAGGTCGAACTGCTCGCCAACCTCGGCGCGTACAACGGCCTGGTCGGGCCGGGCGTGCCGATCCTCGGCGCGTTCATGTTCAACGCGATCTACAAGATCCCGGCCTACCACTTCGCCTGCACCAACGTGTTCACCACGACCACGCTCACCGACGCCTACCGCGGCGCGGGCCGTCCGGAGGCGACGTTCGCGATCGAGCGGATCATGGACGAGCTGGCCGACGAGCTGGGCATGGACCCGGTGGAGCTGCGCGAAAAGAACTGGATCAAGCACGAGGAATTCCCGTTCACCACGGTCTGCGGGCTCACCTACGACTCCGGCAACTACGAGGCCGCGACCGAGAAGGCGAAGGAGCTCTTCGGCTACGACGCGCTGCGCCGCGAGCAGAAGGAGCGCCGCGAGGCGAACGACCCGGTGCAGCTCGGCATCGGGATCTCGACGTTCACCGAGATGTGCGGGCTCGCGCCGTCGCGGGTGCTGGGTTCGCTCGACTACGGTGCCGGCGGCTGGGAGTACGCGTCGCTGCGGATGTTGCCGACCGGCAAGGTCGAGGTCACCACGGGTGCGTCGGCGCACGGTCAGGGGCACGAGACGGCGTGGAGCCAGATCGTGGCCGACCAGCTCGGCGTGTCCTTCGAGGACGTCGAGGTGCTGCACGGCGACACGCAGTCCTCGCACAAGGGCCTCGACACCTACGGTTCGCGCTCGCTGGTCGTCGGCGGCATCGCGATCGTGAAGGCGGCGGAGAAGGTGGTCGCGAAGGCGAAGCCGATCGCCGCGCATCTGCTGGAGTGCTCCGAGGACGACCTCGAGTTCTCCGGCGGCAAGTTCACCGTGAAGGGCACGGATTCGTCGACGACGATCCAGGACATCGCGCTCGCCGTGTTCGCCGCGCACAACCTGCCGGACGGCGTCGAACCGTCGCTCGATTCCGACGCCACCTTCGACCCGGAGAACTTCTCCTTCCCGCACGGCACCCACTTGTGCGCGGCCGAAGTGGACACGGAAACGGGCCAGGTGAAACTGCGTTCGTACGTCTGCGTGGACGACGTCGGCAAGGTGGTCAACCCGCTGATCGTGGAAGGACAGGTCCACGGCGGGCTCGCGCAGGGCATCGCGCAAGCGCTGTTCGAGGAGGCCGTGCACGATGAGAGCGGCACGCTCACCACCGGCACGTTCGCCGACTATCTGCTGCCCTCGGCGGCTGACCTGCCGTCGTTCACCACGGACCGGACGGAAACGCCGTCGACCACGAACCCGTTGGGAGCCAAGGGAGTCGGCGAGGCGGGCACGATCGCTTCGACGCCCGCCGTGGTCAACGCGGTGGTCGACGCGGTGCGCCAGTTCGGGGTGAACGACATCGAAATGCCGCTCACGCCGATGCGCGTGTGGAACGCGGTGCGCCACGGCACCGCCAATGCCGGCGGACCCGGCGGCGAGGCCGGCGGCGGCCTCGGTTCGATCGACGCCTCCGGAGGTGCCCAGTGATCCCGGCTCCGTTCGACTACGTCGCTCCGTCCACGGTGGACGAAGCCGTGCAGGCGCTCGCCGCGGCGGGCGAGGACGCCAAGGTGCTGGCGGGCGGGCAAAGCCTGCTGCCGGTGCTGCGGATGCGCCTGGCCGCGCCGACCACGCTGGTCGACCTCGGGAAAGTCGCCGAAATGCGCGGAGTGCGCGAGGACGGCGACGCGCTCGTGGTCGGGGCGATGACGACGCATTACGAGGTCCAGCGCGACCCGTTGATCGCCGAGCACGCCGCGCTGGTGAAGGAGGCGACCGACACGGTCGCGGATCCGCAGGTGCGGCACCGCGGCACGTTCGGCGGCGCGATCGCGCACGCGGACCCGGCGGGCGACCTGCTGGCCCCGGTGCTCGCGCTGGACGGCGAGCTGGTGCTGGCCGGGCCGAACGGGCGGCGCACGGTGTCCGCGGCGGAGTTCTTCCAGGACTACTTCACCACCGCGCTGGCCCCGGACGAACTGCTCGTCGAGGTGCGGCTGCCCAAGCACACCGGCTGGCGGGCGCACTACGAGAAATTCAACCGGGTCGCCCAGGCCTGGTCGATGTGCGCGGTGGCGGCCACCGTGCGCACCGAGGGCGGCGTGATCGAGGAAGCCCGGGTGGCGCTCACCAACATGGGCGCGACCCCCGTCCGGGCGACCGGCGTGGAGCAGGCGTTGCTCGGCGCGCAGGCCAACGCGGACACGATCCGGGCGGCCGCCGCGCACGCGGCCGAGGGCACCAACCCGGTCGCGGACGGCAATTCCGACGTCGAATACCGCCAGCACCTCGCGCGGGTGCTGACCGGGCGTGCCGTCGCGGCGGCGGTGGGCGCCTGAGCTGACCGGGACGTGAAGGACTCCTTGGGGGACTCTGATTCCCCCAAGGAGTCCTTCACGGACCGCTTCGCGGGAGACGGCCGTAAGGTGGACGGCAACGGCTCGAAGCAGTGTGCAGGAGAGGAGGTCGGCCCGTGCGGCTCGACCACGAATTCACCGTCCCCGCCCCGATCGGGGAGGTCTGGCAGGCCGTCATCGACCCGGAGCGCGTCGCCCCGTGCATGCCGGGCGCCTCGCTCACCAAGGTGGAGGGGGACACCTTCGCGGGCACGGTGAAGGTCAAGCTGGGGCCGATTTCGCTGCTGTACAAGGGAACCGGCGAGTTCCTGGAGAAGGACGAGGCGGCGCGTAAGGTCGTCATCAAGGCGTCCGGCAAGGACTCCCGCGGCGGCGGAACGGCGGCCGCGACGGTCACCCTCACGCTCACCGAGCGCGACGGCGGCACGCATGGCGCGGTGGCCACCGACCTGGCGATCACCGGACGTCCGGCGCAGTTCGGGCGCGGCCTGATCTCCGAGGTGGGCGGCAAGATCCTCGACACCTTCGCGGGGAACCTCGCGGCGTCGCTGGAGACCCCCGCCGAAGAGGCGCCTGCGGCGAAGCCGGAGGAGAAGGCCGAAGAGAAGCCTGCGGAAAAGCCCGCGGCCGAGCCGGTCGCCGACGAGAAACCGCATCTGCGGAGCGTTCCGGCGGGCGGTTCGACCGGCGAGACCGAGGCGATCGACCTGCTCGACTACGCGGGCCAGTCCGTCGCGAAGCGGCTGGCTCCGGTGGCCGCGGGCGCGGTCGTGCTGCTGATCGTGCTGGCCATCGTGCGGAAGCTGCGCCGCCGCTGACCCAGCCCGGAAGTTGCCCGCCCGCTCTACCCAGAGCGTGCCCGGTGGGCAGTTCGCGGAGGAGTTTTCGCTCGGTTCGGCTAGCTGCGGAGCGGACCCGCTACCCTGGGCAACTTCCGTAGGCCGAATTTCGCGTGGGGGCGCCCGTGACCCAGGCACCTGTCCCCATCGGGGTGCGCGGCGCGGTGACGTCCTGGAGAGGCTGGCCGCCGCGCTGGGCGATGTGGGCGGTCGCGCGGCGGCGATGGATCGGTTATGCGATGGCGTGCGAGGCCCTCGCCGTGGCTCTCACGGCGACGGGCCTCGCGACCGGGTTCGGCGGGCCGGTGCAGTTCAGTTCGTTCGGCGTCCTCGTCGGGCTGGGCATCGCGCAGGCCGAGATGTCGCGCCGGATCGAGCGGCTGCGGCGGTGGATGAGCGGCCAGACGCACATCAACGTCACCTCCGTCTGGTACCTCGCCGGTGCGTTCCTGCTTCCGCCGGCGTGGGTCGCGTTGCTGGCGTTGGTGCTGTACCTGCATCTGTGGCTGCGAGTGTGGCGACACGTGCGTACGCGGCCTGCGCATCGCTTCGCGGCCAGTACCGCGTGGGCGATGCTGTCGTGCTTCGCGGCATCTGCGGTGTTGACGATCGGCGGTCTGGATCAGGCGCGGCTCGACACCGCGTACGGCGTCCTCGCGCTCGTACTGGCAGCAGCCGCCTTTGAACTGGTGAACGTCGTGGTCGTAGCGACGGGCATCTACCTGTACACGAACAGCCGCTCGCCCGCGGACCTCATCGGCACCTGGGAGGACAACGCCTTCGAGCTCGCGACGCTGTGTCTCGGCGGGCTCGCTGCCCTGGCGTTCGTTCATCAGCCGGTGCTGGTGGTGTTCGTGCTGCCGCCGTTGCTGTTGCTGCACCGCTATCTCCTGCTGAAGCAGCAGTTGCAGGTGGCGGTCGTGACCGACGAGAAGACCGGGCTGCTCAACACCGCGGGCTGGCACGAGCTGGCGACCCGGGAATTCACCCGGGCCCGGCGGCGCGGGACCGGCAGCGGGTTCGCCGTGCTGATGATCGATCTCGACCACTTCAAGCGCATCAACGACACGTACGGGCACCTCACCGGCGACGAGGTGCTGGCCGCGGTGGCCGTGGCGATCGAGGCTTCGGTGCGGCAAAGCGACACCGTCGGCCGGTTCGGCGGCGAGGAATTCGTGGTCCTGTTGCCCGCGACCGGCGGCACCGACGTGCTCGGGATCGCCGAACGGGTGCGGGTCGCGGTAGGGGAGCTGACTGTCGCGGTGGGAGGTCCGCTGCGGATCAGCGGACTCTCCGTGTCCGTCGGGGTCGCGTGTTATCCGCAGGCGGGCAACACGCTCGACGAGGTGCTCCGCTCGGCCGACGCCGCGCTGTACCGGGCGAAAGACGGCGGCCGGAACCGGGTCGCGGTCTGAGCCGGAAATACCGGGCGCGGGCAATTGTTGAACGTTGTATGAGCACTGCGGATCACGAGACCGACGTCGTGGTGATCGGGGCCGGGCAGGCCGGACTGTCGGCGGCGTATCACCTGCGCCGGGCCGGGTTCGCCAACGAACGCGGGTTCGTCGTGCTCGACCACGGCAAGCGCGCGGGCGGGGCGTGGCAGTACCGGTGGCCGTCGCTGGTGGTCGGGAAGGTGCACGGGATCCACGACCTGCCGGGCATGGCGTTCGGGACTCCGGATCCGGCGCGCCCGGCGAGCGAGGCTGTGTCGGAGTACTTCGGGCGCTTCGAGAAGACGTATGACCTGCCGGTGCATCGCCCGGTCGACGTGACCGCGGTGCGGCGCGCGGGGGAGCGGCTGGTGGTCGAATCGCCTGCGGAGACGTGGGCCGCGCGCGCGGTGATCAGCGCGACCGGGACGTGGGACCGGCCGTTCTGGCCGCGTTATCCCGGCACCTTCGCCGGACGGCAGCTGCACACGGCGGATTATCGCGGCGCGGAGGAATTTCGCGGCCGGCGCGTGGTGGTCGTGGGCGGCGGGACGTCGGCGGTGCAGTTGCTGATGGAGATCGGTCCGGTCGCCCGTTCGACGGTGTGGGTGACGCGGCGTCCGCCGGTGTGGCGCGAGGAGGAGTTCAGCGAGGACTGGGGACGGATGGCGGTGGCGAAGGTCGACCAGCGGGTGCGGGCCGGGCTGCCGCCGGAGAGCGTCGTGAGCGTGACGGATCTGCCGGTGACGCCGCAGGTGCTCGCGGGCCGGGCGGCGGGATATCTGGACCGGCGGCCGATGTTCTCGCGCTTGGTCGCCGACGGCGTCGTCTGGGAGGACGGCAGTTTCGAGCCCGCGGACATGATCCTGTGGGCGACCGGGTTCCGGGCCTCGATCGACCATCTGGCTCCGCTGCATCTGCGGACGCCCGGCGGCGGGATCCGGATGGACGGGACTCGCGTGGTCGCGGAACCGCGGCTGCATCTGGTCGGGTACGGACCCTCGGCCAGCACGGTGGGGGCGAACCGGGCCGGACGCGCCGCGGTGCAGGAGGTGCGGCGGCTGCTCCAGCACTGACGGTCCGTGAAGGGCTCATTGAGGGAATCTGAGTCCCTGAAGGAGTCCTTCACGGCACTTCACCGGACGGGAGCGGGACGTTCCGCTGATCGGGCGGTCTTGATCGTTTCACGTCCGTTCCGGGCTTGTCGGGGGAAACCGGGCCCGCTACTCTGCCGTTTTAGTTAGGAAACTTTCTTAACGCAACGAGACGCCGCAGAACCGTAACGCCGCCGCCCTGTTCCCGTCCGGCCCGAAGGAGTGCGACGTGTCCTCGTCCCGTGTCCGAAGTCTCGCCCGGTTCGCCTTGCCGGCGGCCGCGGTGGTGCTGCTGCCCGCCGCGGTCTCGCCCGCGCGCGACGCCAGCGCCGCTGCCGCCGATGTGCTGCTGTCCCAAGGAAAACCCGTCAGCACGTCCACGCTCGAGACGTCCACGTTGAGCGGCGAGAACGCCGTCGACGGGAATCTCAAGACCCGCTGGGCCAGTGCGGTCAGCGCCGACGCGCAGTGGCTGCGCGTCGATCTCGGCCAGGCCGCCACGATCCACCGGGTGAAGCTGAACTGGGAAGCGGCGTACGCCAAGAAGTACCGCATCGAGATCTCCGACGACGGCGAGAACTTCAAGTCGATCGCGACGATCACCAGCGGCGACGGCGGTACCGACGACCTCACCGGGTTGTCCGGGCACGGCCGGTTCCTGCGCTTCGTCGGCACTGAGCGCGCCACGAAGTACGGCTACTCCCTGTGGGAGCTTCAGGCGTACGGCACGCCGGACTCGTCCGGTGACACCCAGGCGCCCACCGCTCCGTCGAACCTCGCCGCGGGCGAGATCGGCTCGAACAGCGTCGGGCTGACCTGGGCCGCTGCGACGGACAACGTCGGCGTCAGCGGGTACGAAGTGCTGCGGGACGGCAAGTCCGTCGCCACCAGCACGAGCACGTCCTACACCGACAACGGCCTCTCGCCGGACACCGACTACACCTACACCGTCCGCGCGAAGGACGCCGCTGGCAACGCGTCACCGGCCAGCAGCGCGGTCAAGGTGCACACCAAGCCGGGGACCGCGGGCAACACGTTCGTCCTCGCCGCGGCCGGCGACATCGCCGAACAGTGCACCGCCAGCAGTTCCAGCTGCATCCATCCGAAGACCGCGAAGCTCGTCCAGTCGATGAACCCCGCCGCGGTGATCACCATGGGCGACAACCAGTACGACGCCGAGGACACCGGTCTGACGCTGCAGAACTTCAAGGACTACTACGACAAGACCTGGGGCAAGTTCAAGAGCATCACGCACCCGATCCCGGGCAACCACGAGACCTACGACGACAACAAGCCGTTCGAGGCCTACGAGCAGTACTTCGGCAAGATCGCCACGCCGAACGGGAAGCGGTACTACAGCTGGGAAATGGGCAACTGGCACTTCATCGCCCTCGACTCCAACGGCTTCGTCGACGACAAGGACGGCGGCGAGCTCAAGGACACCGACCAGATGAACTGGATCAAGCAGGATCTGGCGAAGAACACCAAGGGCTGCGTCGCGGCGTACTACCACCACCCGCGGTGGAGCTCGGGCGACCACGGCGACCAGCGCGGTTCCAAGCAGCTGTGGGACCTGTTCGCGCAGAACAAGGTCGACCTGATCCTCAACGGCCACGACCACCACTACGAGCGGTTCGTGCCGCAGGACGCGAGCGGCAAGGCGAACCCGGCCGGTCCGGTCGAGATCATCGGCGGCATGGGCGGGGCGAACCCGTACCCGGTCCACTCCGCGCACCCGACCACGGCGAAGCTGCTGAAGGACACCTTCGGCGTGCTGAAGCTGACGATGACCGACAACACCTTCTCCGAGCAGCTGATCGGTCTCGACGGCAAGGTCCAGGACAGCAGCCCGACCTACACCTGCCACAACTAGGGGCCGGTCATGTACATCGCGACAAGCCGTAGTTCGGACGTCGCGGCGGGCACCGACCGGAAGGCCGGCCTGCGCCGGGTGTCGGCGAACGTCGTCGCACTCGGCGCGGTCAGCCTGGTCACCGACATCTCCTCGGAGATGGTGACCGCGGTGCTCCCGCTGTATCTGGTGCTCGGCCTCGGGCTCAACCCGCTGCAGTTCGGCCTGCTCGACGGGCTTTACGCGGGAGCCACCGCCGTGGTCCGCGTGCTCGGCGGGCATCTGGCCGACCGGTGGCGGCGGCTCAAGGCGGTCGCCGGGTTCGGCTACGGCTTGTCCGCGGTGTGCAAGCTCGGCCTGGTCGCGGCCGGTTCGTCGGTCGCGGCGATCGGCGTGGTGCTCGCCGCCGACCGCACCGGCAAGGGGCTGCGGACGGCCCCGCGCGACGCGTTGATCTCGCTCAGCAGCGAGCCCGACACGCTCGGCCGGTCGTTCGGCGTGCACCGCGCGATGGACACCGTCGGCGCGTTCCTCGGCCCGCTCGTCGCGATGGCCGTGCTCGCGCTGAGCCTCGGCAGCTACACGTCGGTGTTCTTCACCAGCTTCTGCATCGCGGGGATCGCGGTCATGCTGCTGGTGTTGTTCGTCCGGGACCACAAGCAGGAAATCGCCGACCGGGCCGCGGTGTCCGTGCGGGCGGCGTTCGGGCTGTTGCGCGAGCGGGGTTTCCGCCGCGTCGCGATCTGGGCGGCGCTGCTGGGGTTCGTGACGCTCGGCGATTCCTTTGTGTACCTGGTGCTTCAGCGGCGCTGGGACGTCGCGGCGACGTTCTTCCCGTTGCTGCCGCTCGGCACCGCCGGGGTGTACCTGGTGCTGGCGGTCCCGCTGGGCAAGCTGGCCGACCGGATCGGGCGCTGGCCGGTGTTCCTCGGCGGGCACGTCGCGCTCGTCGCCGCGTTGATCGCGTTGTGCGGGCCGGTTTCCGGGTTCTGGCTCGCGGCGCTTGCGTTGGGCCTGCACGGCGTGTTCTACGCGGCTACCGACGGGGTGCTCATGGCCGCGGCCGGACCGTTGGTGCCCGCTGACCTCCGGGCGACCGGCCTCGCGGTGGTCCAAACTGGACAGGCCGCCGCCCGGATGCTTTCGTCAGTCCTCTTCGGACTCGCCTGGACGTTGTGGGATCTGCAGCCCGCAGTTCTTGTGGCGGCCGGAGCTCTCGCTGTCGTGGCGCTCGGCGCCGCTTTCGCAAGGCCGGTGCGCAAATGAAAAAGGTTCTTCTCGCCGTCGTCGGAACTGTGGTGCTCGCGGCTGCCGCGGTGGTTTACACCGTTGCCGCGCGGCCCAGTCCGGCTGAACCCGCGAAAGTGGAGCACCTTTCGCTCGCGCCGGGGCAGTTGTTCTTTCGTAGCACTAAAACGGGCAACGTCGGCGTTGTTCCGCTCGCGAATCCTGGTGCCGCGCCGAAGTTCAGCGATCTGAAGTGCGACCGGTTCGCCGTGTCCGCGTCGACGGGGATGTGCCTCGCCGTGCGGCCCGGCACCTTGCCCGCGGTCAGCGATTTCAGCATCCTCGACCGGAATTTCGCCACTACGCACAAGGATTACCTGCCGGGGACGCCGAGCCGCGCGCGCGTTTCGCCGGACGGCAAGCGGGTGTACTGGACGGTGTTCGTCACCGGCGATTCCTATGCCGCCACCGGGTTTTCGACGCGCGCCGGGATTTACCAGCTGGACAACGGCGAACTGGAGAAGACGATCGAGGAGTTGCCGGTCCTGGTCGACGGGAAGCGGTACTTCTCCTCGGACGTCAACTACTGGGGCATCACGTTCAGCAAGGACGGCAAGCGGTTCTACTCGACACTGGGCACCAAGGGCAAGACGTATCTGATCGAAGGCGACTACGACACCTACCGCGGTAAAGCGCTGCGGGAAAACGTGGAATGCCCGTCGCTGTCGCCGGACGAGACGCGGATCGCGTTCAAGAAGAAGGTCGGCGAGGGCGTCTGGCGGCTGTCCGTGCTCGACCTCAAGACGATGCGGGAGACCGCGCTCGCGGAGACTCGCAGCGTCGACGACCAGGCGCTTTGGCAGGACGACCACACGATCCTCTACGGACTGGACAACGCCGTGTGGTCGGTGCCCGCGGACGGGTCCGGAGCCCCGCGCAAGCTGGTCTCCGACGCCGCGTCGCCGGCCGTCACCCACTGATTCGACATCTCTTTACGTCGTATAGTACCCTCGCGTCCGGCGATACTTTACGACGTAAAGAGATGAGATGGCTGAAGCGACTCTGCACGACGGAACGCGGATCGAAGCGCAGGTGCACGGGGACGGGCCGGTGCTGCTGCTCCCGGTCGACCCCCGGCCGGCGGAAGGACCGGAGGCCGAGGCGGCCCGGCAGTGGGGCGCCGATCCGGAGCTGGGCCGTTCGCTGATCGAGGGATTCGCCGGGTTCCGGGTGGTGGCCTTCGACTACCAGGGGCACCGGATGGCGCATCCGGCCGAGCTGACGCCGGACGCGGTCGCGGCGGACTTCCTCGCCGTGGCAGATGCGGTCGGGGCGGCGCGGTTCTCCTATTACGGGTATTCGTGGCTGGCGCTTTCCGGGTTGCAGCTGGCCTTGCGGACGGATCGGCTGGACGCGCTGGTGATGGGCGGGTATCCGCCGCTGGACGGGCCGTATGCGGCCATGCTCGCGGTGACGCGGGCGACGCACGAGATGGCGCTCGCCGGGCCTACTGCTGAAACCAAAGGCGAGCCGGGGGACTGGGATTCGGTGGACGTCACGTTGTCCACCGGGCAGACGAAGCAGTTCGTGACGCTTTATGAGGCATTGCGGGATTTCGACGACCGGGCGATCGAGCTGTCCTGCCCGCGGTTGTGCTTCGCGGGTTCGGAGGACCGGATCGGGTACAGCGAACGGTGGGGCGGGGTAACCGTCGACATCGCCGGGCCGCTGCTGCGCGAGCGCGCCGAACTGGAGGCGCGCGGGTGGACCGTCGAGGTGCTCGACGGCCTGGACCACATGAGCGCGATGCAGGCGGCCGCGGTGCTGCCGGTGGTGCGGCCGTGGCTGGAGAAAGCGGTCTCGTGAGCTATTGCCGCAGCTCGTGTTCCAGCGCCTCCAATTCCGCGCCACCGGCCATCTGCCGCGTCAGCTCGGGCAGCTCGATCTCCGACTTCTCGTAAGACCCGAGCGCCGTGCCGCGTTTGAGCAGCAGGAAGCGGTCGGCTACCGGGTACGCGTGGTGCGGATTGTGCGTGATCAGGACGACGCCCAGGCCTCGGTCGCGGGCCTGGGCCACGTACTTCAGCACCACCCCGGCCTGCTTCACGCCCAGCGCGGCCGTCGGCTCGTCCAGGATCAGCACCTTCGCGCCGAAGTGGATGGCCCGGGCGATCGCGACGCACTGCCGTTCGCCGCCGGACAGCGTGCCGACTGGCTGCTCGACGTCGCGCAGGTCGATGCCTAGGTCGGCGAGGGCCTTCTTGGTCAGCTCCCGGCCTTTGCGCCGGTCCAGGGCGCGGAACGGGCCGAACCCGACGGTCGGCTCGGAGCCGAGGAAGAAATTGCGCCACACGCTCATCAACGGCACCACCGCGAGGTCCTGGTACACCGTGGCGATCCCGCGGTCTAGCGCTTCCCGCGGCGAGGCGAACCGCACCGGTGCGCCTTCGACGAGGAACTCGCCTTCGTCGTGCTGGTGCACCCCGGCGAGGATCTTGATCAAAGTGGACTTTCCCGCGCCGTTGTCGCCCAGCACGCAGGTGACCTCGCCCGCGTTGACCACAGTGGACACTTCGCGCAGCGCGACCACGGTGCCGTAACGCTTGCCGACGTCCTTGACTTCGAGGAGAGCGTTCATCGCCGGACCCTTTCCGCGCGCCGCCGCAGAGCGTTGTTGACCAGGACCGCCGCCAGCAGCATGATCCCGAGGAACAGCATGAACCAGTCGTTGTCCCAGCCGGCGAACACGATGCCCTGGCGTGCCATGCCGAAGATCAGCGCGCCGATCGCCGCGCCGACGGCCGAGCCGAACCCGCCGGTCAGCAGGCAGCCGCCGATCACCGCGGCGATGATGTACTGGAATTCCAGCCCGATGCCCTGATTCGCCTGGACGCTCGCGAACCGCAGGATGTTGATCGACCCGACCAGCCAGCCGGCCAGCGCGGTGCCCATGAACAGCAGGATTTTCGTGCGCACCACCGGAACGCCGACCGAGCGGGCGCTCGTGGCGGAACCGCCGACCGCGAAGATCCAGTTGCCGAAGCGCGTCCGGACCAGCAGCCACGCGGCCACCGCGATCGCGCCGAGCCACCAGACGATGGAGATCTGGAACGGGGTGCCGCCGACGTCCACAGTGGAGGCGAAGACGAAACCGGCGGACGCGTAGCCGTCGGTCGAGCGCATGCCGGAGACCTGCACGGTGCCGGTCACCAGCCGGGTGACGCCGAGGTTCAACCCTTGCAGGGCAAGGAAAGTGCCGAGCGTGACGATGAAGCTCGGCAGGCCGGTTTTCATCACCAGCCAGCCGTTGAACGCGCCGACCGCCAGTGCGAAGACCAGTGAGACGAGCAGCGCGAGCCACACGTTCCAGCCCGCTTGGGTGGCGAGGATCGCGGTGACCAGCGAGGTGGACGCGGTCATCACGCCCGCCGACAGGTCGAACTCGCCGCCGACCATCAGCAGCGACACCGCCACCGCCATGATGCCCAGCGTCGCAGCGTCGTCCAGCCAGGTCGCGGCTCCGCTCGCGCTGAAGAACTTGTCAGAGGCGAAGGTGAAGAACAGGAAGACCACGACCGCGCCGAGCAGCGCGCCGATCTCCGGGCGGATCACCAGCCGGTCGGTCAGCCGCGGCTTCTCCAGCCGTTCGTCGAGGGTCGTCATCGGGTGCCCCTTTGCACGTACTGGCCGACCTTGTCCACTGTGGATTTGTCGACCAGGTCGGGTCCGGTGAGCACCGGTTTGCCGCCGCCGACGACGTTCGCGTTGTCCCGGTACAGCTTCAGGAACTGCACCGGGAGATAGCCCTGTTCGTACTGCTGCTGGTCGACCGCGAAGAGCACGTCGCCCGCCTTGATCGCGGCCACCACGTCGGAGTTGAGGTCGAACGTGGCGACCTGCGCCTTCGAGTTCACCGATTTGATCGCGCTCACCGCACGGGCGGCGACCTGCGAGTTCAGTGTGAGGACCGCGTCGATCGAGGAATCGGTCTGGACCGCGCCGCGGATGCGGGACTCGGCGTCGGTCGGGTTGGAGATGTCCACCTGCAGCGTCTGCACGGTGCCGGCGAACCCGGTCTTCGCGCCGTCGCAGCGTTGCGCCTGCCCGACGTTCCCGGCCTCGTGGATCACGCACAACAGCTTGTGCTTGCCGAGTTCCTTGAACTTCTTCCCGGCTTCTTCACCCGCGATCGACTCGTTCTGCCCGACGTGGGTGAGCGCGCCGTACGCCGCGCTTTTGTCCTCGCCGGAGTTGATGGTGATCACCGGGATCCCCGCGCGCACCGCGGCCTCAATGGACGGACGCAGCGCCTCGGGGTTCGCCATCGACACCACGAGCCCGCCGGTTTGCTGCGCGACCGCGTTGTCGATCAGCTTCGCCTGCGCGCCCGGATCGCCGTCCGAGGTGTATTCCACTTGTACGCCAAGGTCTTTGCCCGCTTGTTCGGCGCCGTTCTTCACCACGTTCCAGAACGCGTCGCCCGCGGTGCCGTGCGTGATCACCGAGACCTTCAGCGGCCCGGACGGTGTCGGCGCGGCGGCGGGCGCGGTCGTCTTCGGTTCGGCGGCCGGACCGGTGCACGCCGCCAGCAGCAAGCCCGCGGCCAGCAGGCCCGCCACCGCGCGGCCGGAGCGCCGTGCGCGCTCCCAGCGATGGGACATCGTTGTCTCTCCTCGCTTGTTTTCCGACGTCAGCCGGTGATGGTGCGCAGGTACGAAAGGCTGGCCGCGACGTCGCGGCCGGGGCGGTCCACCGGGCTGTCGTCGCTCAGCGCGGTGTCCTGCTCCAGGACGTACCAGCCGTCGTAGCCCGCTTCCGCGACGGAACGGACCATGGCTTCGATGTCCACGTCACCCTCGCCGAGCGGCACGTAGAGACCCTTGCCGACTGCTTCGGCGTACGGGAGCTCGCCTGCCCGGACGGCGTTCGCCAGCTCGCCGCGGACGTCCTTGAGATGCAGGTGCCCGATCCGCTGGGGATGCCGCTGGGCGAGCGCGACCGGGTCAGTGCCGCCGATCAGCAGGTGGCCGGTGTCCAGGCAGAGTGGGAGATCCGAATCGGTGAGGAAGCGTTCCACCTCGGCCTCGGTCTCCACGTGCGTGCCGACATGCGGGTGCAGAACGGTTTCCAGGCCGTGTTTTGCCGCTACGTCGCGGATCTTGCCTGCCGTGCGGACCAAAGTGGACCATTCGGCGTCCGTGAGAGTGGGCCGTTCGTCGTAGCCGTCGAGGCCGGTTGCCGCGGCGAGGACGAGCATTCCACCGCCGCAAGCCGCGAAGAGCGCGGCCGAATCCTCGGCTTCGGCGACGGCCGTGTCCGGGTTTTCGTGCAGCGGCACCGCCAGGAAGCCGCCGACGAGGTCGAGCCGATGGCTTTCCAGAAGCTTCTTCAACTCGGCCGGTTCGCGCGGCAGATAGCCGGGCGGGCCCAGTTCTGTTGCGGTGACGCCCAATTCGGCCATCTCGCCGAGCACCGCCGGGGCGTCGAGCACGCGGCCCCAGCCGGGAACCTCGCAGACTCCCCACGAGATCGGGGCGGCGGCGACGCGGATCTTCGCGGTCATGGATCCCTCTCCGGTCGGGGGACACGCTCTTGATTAGAGCGCTCTAATCTTGTAGCGTCCGACCCGTCGCGTCAAGCGCTTCTCCGGGGAGGTTTTCGCAATGGGGAAGCCCACCATGGAGGACGTCGCCGCGCGAGCCGGGGTCTCGCGGGCCTTGGTGTCGCTCGTGATGCGCAACGCGCCGAACGTGTCGGCGCAGCGACGCGCGGCGGTGGTGAAAGCGGCCGAGGAGCTGGGTTATTCGCCGCACGTGATGGCGCGGTCGCTGGCGAGCCGGACGTCGACGGTGCTCGGCGTGATGGTGAACGACCTGCGCAACGCCTTCTTCGCCGACGTGGTGGAAGGGCTGGACGCGGCGGCGCAAGCGGCCGGTTTCGATCTGATCCTCAACACCGGCGGGCGGATGCCCTCTCGGGAAGGCGCGGCGTTGCGCAGTCTTCTGTCGTTCCGACCGGCTGGCGTCGTGCTGTTGTCGCCGGTGGTTCCGGCCGCTGCGATCGAGGCCGCGGCACGGCAGTGTCCGGTAGTATTGGTGTCACGGACTTCTCGGCTGTCCACTGTGGATACCGTGAACGACGACGGCGAGGCTGGTGCCGCGCTGGCGGTCGAGCATCTGGTCCAGTTAGGACATCGGCGGATCGCGCATCTCGACGGCGGGGGAGCGGCCGGTGCCGCGGCCCGGCGGCGAGGGTTCCGGCAGGCGATGCGGGCGCACGGGCTGGAGCCGATCGTGGTGCGCAGCGAACACACCGACACCGCGGGCGAGAAAGCCGTGCAGGAATTGCTGTCTTCGTGCGCTCCGACCCCGACCGCACTGGTCGCGGGCAATGACTTCAACGCGGTCGGCGCGATCTCGGCGCTCGAGGAACACGGGTTGCGGGTACCGGACGACGTTTCGGTGGTCGGCTACGACAACACGTCCTTGGCTTCCCTTCGGCATATTTCACTGACCACAGTGGACCAGCCACGCGCGGAAATGGCGCGGCTGGCTTTCGACGCGCTCCTCGAGCGCATCCGCGGTGAACGCACTGAACCGGTGCGGCATCTGCTTCATCCGTCCCTGGTCGTGCGGGAGACCACGGGACCCAACTCAGGAGAGGCGCAGCGATGAGGGTGGGACTGGCAGGAGCCGGCCGGATCGGTGCCGCGCACGCGGAAACGCTCGCGGGATTCGACGAGGTCACGTCGGTGGTCGTCGCGGACGTGGATCCCGCGCGCGCCCAGTCGGTCGCCGCTCGGCTCGATGTCGAGGCGGCCGACGGAATCGACGCGCTGTTCCGGGCTGGTCTCGACGGCCTGGTCATCGCGGCGGCCACGGACGCGCATCCGGAATTGATCATCCAGGCGGTCGACGCCCGGGTGCCGGTGTTCTGCGAGAAGCCGGTGGCCGCGGACATCCCCGGCACGCTCGCGGTGATCGACCGGATCGCGGACTCGGACGTCCCGGTCCAGATCGGCTTCCAGCGCCGGTTCGACGCGGGCTACCAGGCCGCGCGGGCCGCGGTGGAGAGCGGCGAACTGGGCTGGCTGCACAGTGTCCGGGCGACCACTTTGGACCCCGCGCCACCGCCCGCCGCGTATATCGCGCATTCCGGCGGTCTGTTCCGGGACTGCGGGGTGCACGACTTCGACATCCTCCGGTGGGTGACCGGCCGGGAGGTCGAGGAGGTGTTTGCTGTGGGGCGCAACAAAGGCGAGCAGTTCTTCACGGACGCCGGAGACGTCGACACCGCAGCGGTCGCGCTGACTCTCGACGACGGAACTCTCGCGACGGTCTCGCTGACGCGCTACAACGGCGCGGGCTACGACGTGCGTTTCGAGGCCCTCGGGTCGCTCGGGAATGCCGTGGTGGGCCTGGACGACCAGGCTCCGCTGCGGTCGGTGGAACCGGGCGTCGAACCGTTGCCGGGACCGGCGTATCCGGGCTTTATGGAACGCTTCCGGACGGCCTACGCCGCTGAGCTGCGGGCATTCCTGGATGTTGCCGCCGGGCTTATTCCGTCGCCCGCGGGGGCGGCGGATGCGTTGGAGGCGTTCTACATCGCGGAGGCGTGCGAGGTCTCGCGGAAGGAGAACCGTCCGGTGCGGGTCGCCGAGGTGCGCCGGTAGGTCAAGCTCGCGGGCGAAGCAGCTTCTCCACCAACGTATCCACCAAATCTCCCGGCACCGCCGCCCCGGTGAGTGCACAGTAGACAATCGGCCCCAGCAGAGCGTCCATTGTGGCCTCCGGATCTAGCACCGGAGAAACCTCGCCCGCTTCGGCAGCCCGCGTCAGCATCTCGCGCTCCGCGATCTGCCTCGGCTCCAGGTAACGCTCGTGGAAGCGAGCCGCAGTGCCCACGTCGTGCTGCGCTTCGGCCAGCAGGGTGAGCAGGCACTTGCCCGCCGGGTCTTCGGCGAGGAAGTGCGCGAAGTCGCGCAGGTACGCCCGGATGCTGTCGGCCGTCGGCAGTTCCGTCGGCACCGGCAGGCGTTTCTCACTGTCCTCGATCAGCGTGTCCAGCAGGATTTCGACCTTCGACGGCCACCAGCGGTAGATCGTCTGCTTCGCGACGCCGGCCCGGCGCGCGATCGCTTCGACGGTCAGCCCGCCGAAGCCGTGCTCGACGAGCAGGTCGTCGGCGGCGTGGAGCACCGCCAGGCGAGCGGCCTCGTCGCGCCGGTTGCCGGAGCGTGCCCTGCGGGGCTGGGAATTGACTGCGGGCATACCGGGCACCTTACCGTGCTACTGTCTAGACGTGACGTTGCGTCTAGACAAAGGAGGGGTCATGGCAGCACGCCGGGCAATGGTGGTCGGGGTTTCGCGGGGCTTGGGATTGGTGCTGGTCACGGAGTTGGACCGGCGCGGGTGGGAGGTCATCGCGACGACCCGTGACGGATCGGTGCCGCGGGAAGGAATGCGGACCGAGCAGTTGGAGATGACCGACGACGCACAGATAACCGCGTTGCGCGACAGAGTGGACGGCCCGCTCGATCTGCTCTTCGTGAACGCGGCGATCGATCGCGGGAACCTGCCGATCAGCGAAGTGCCCGTCGAGATGTTCGCGGAAGTGATGATCACCAATGCGTTGAGCCCGTTGAGAGTCCTCGAAGGACTGCACGGTTTGGTCGCGCCGGGTGGCACGGTCGCGGTGATGTCGTCCGAGCAGGGCAGCGTCTCGATGAACGTCGAACCCGGATACGAGCTGTACAAGGCGAGCAAGGCCGCGCTCAACCAGCTCATGCGCAGCTACGCCACTCGCCACGAGGGCGACGGGCGCACCAAACTGCTCATCGATCCGGGCCACAACCGGACGCGGCTCGGCGGTCCGGACGCGCCGTTGCTGCCGGAGGAAAGCGTGCCCGCGGTCGTCGATGTGCTGGAAGCGCAGGCAGGCGAGCCGGGCTTGCGGTTCCTCGACCGCTTCGGCAAGCCGGTTCCCTGGTAACGACTGGGCCGATCGGGTAGCGCGGGACGGCTTCGCGTGCCAAGCTGCGGGGCGTGCCTGGATCCGGAGAATCCGAGATCGTGCTGATCCCGCTCGACGAGCAGGGGCTGGAGCGGCTTCTGGAAGCCGCGGTGGCCGACGCCGAACCGACCGAGGTCATGCCGCCGGTGGAAGGTCCCGCCGGGTGGACCGAAGCCCGCCGCGAAGCGTTTCTCGCGTTCCACCGCCGGCGGTCGCTCAATCCGGACACCGCCATCGAGACGACGTGGGTCGTGGAAGTCGACGGCCGGGTCTGCGGAGCGGCCCGGCTGCGCCCGGTGTCCGGACGGGCCGCGCTGGAGGTCGAGGCCGGAGTGTGGCTCGGCCGCTCGGCGCGCGGCCGCGGAATCGGCCGCAAGGTAACCGCGGTCCTGCTGGACGCGGCCCGCGACGGCGGAGCGGCGAAGTTCGTCGCGACGACCACTGTGGACAACGCGGCGGCCCAGCGACTGCTGAGCGGAGCAGGCGCGGAACTGGACGTGCGCGGCACGGAGATCGACGCACACCTGGACTTCTGACTGCTCGGCTCGGTCCTGCGAGCGCCCGATGGGGTTTTTCCGCCGGGTGCCGGAGCTCCTGCACCAACCGCCGCCCGGCGCGCGATTCCGATGGCCGTGAGGGCCACCCTGAGGGAATCAGATTCCCTGTTTT